>JAUVJO010000326.1 GCA_030592345.1 Deltaproteobacteria bacterium | reverse complement strand
CCGTCAATCATGGGGCAACCGAGCCGGTGGGGGGCTCTGGACAGGAGTCGGGACAATCGTATGCCAACAGTTTTACCTGTATTCCCTTTGATGTACCGTACCGCCCTCCCAGGCTTACCCCAAAACCGGTGGTAGAAGGTACCCAGACTGCTATCGTGGTTGGTCCGGCCGGCGAAGAGATATATACGGACGGCACGGGTCGTGTTAAGGTACAATTTCACTGGGACCGTGAGGGCAAAAAGGATGAAAACAGCTCGTGCTGGATTCGCGTGAGCCAGACTGCGGCAGGACAGGGATGGGGTAGTGTGAACATCCCTCGAATCGGCCACGAAGTCGTTGTTGATTTTCTTGAAGGCGATCCTGACAGGCCGATTATCAACGGTTGTGTTTACAATGGCATGAATACCATTCCCTTCGGCAGTGGTATTATGTGCGGAGCCAAGTCCAACACCTCGCCCGGCGGGGGCGGCTACAACGAGTTTTCTCTCAATGACACCGCAGGCAAGGAGATGATCATCGTCCACGGCCAGTACGACATGGAATCGACCATCGAAAACGATCAGACACTGACGGTACATAACAACCGAACGAGCACAATTGATGTGGACGACTCTGAGAGCGTCGGAAGCAACCAGACTATCAATGTTGGCGCCAATCAGGATGTTACTGTTGGTGCGAATCAGAGCGTTAAGGTCGGGTCTAACAAGACCGAAACGATTTCTATTGCCAAGGCACTGAGTATCGGTGCGGCTTATCAGGTGAGCGTGGGCGCTGCAATGAACGAATCCGTTGGAGCTATCAAGGCTGAGGAGATAGGTGGTGCCAAGATAGTGGCTGTTGGAGCATACAGCAGTGAAAATGTTGCAGCAAATAAGTCGGTGAATGCTGGCGGGAATATTTCTGTAAACGCCGGCGGGAATATCTCTGAAAGTGCGGGAAAGAATTTCTTGAGTAGTGCAGGAAAGGACCTCAGCGTCAAATCCGGCAAAAAGATGTCTTTAAGTGCTGGTGATGACTTAGCTGTTGCAGGGAAAAAGAAAGGGGTTATCGATATTAAAGATGAGCTGGTTATCAAGAGTGGAAAGGCCTCAATAACCTTGAAAAAGAATGGAGAGATCACTATCGACGGTAAAGATATCACTATCAACGGCAAGAAGATCAATATCAAGGGATCAGGAGACATCATCATGAAGGGAAGTAAAATCAAACAGAATTGATATGAAAAAATCGTTGGTTGAAAATATCCACAAATTGGAGATCCCAAACCAGGTCGAAGCCGTTCGCGTCGGTAAGATTGTGAATATAGATGAGAGCGGAAAGGTTTTCGTCGATTTCTCCGGTAATTCACGAGAGCCAGTGGCAGCGCGCTTTACCAGTTCCGTAAAATTGGAAAACTTACGAAGTGCAGCCTCAGCCGAGCAGGAGGTCTTGCTCGTTTTTGAAAAAAATGATCCTGACCTTCCTATTATCATTGATACCTTAGGCTCTCTTGTCGACGAAATTATGGAATCGTCAACGGTTGCTGTAGATGAGAAGATGCCGAAAGATGTGACAATAGATGGAAAAAAAGTTACCCTTGACGCTAAGGAGGAGATCGTGTTGCGGTGCGGCAAAACGAGCATCACGCTTACTCGGGCCGGGAAAGTGCTTATTCGCGGAGCGTATCTACTGAGTCATTCTTCTGGTGTAAACCGCATTAAAGGCGGCTCGGTGCAAATCAACTAACAGCGTCAAACTCAGGAGAGCTTACCTCGTAACCTCATATACGGGAGAGTCGATTGAACAACTCATGTGGTGGATAATATATACTATTCTTTTTACAGCCTGGCCAAGCTCGGTACGAAGCGATCGTAGCTGAGAAATCTGCGGAGGATTGGGTTCTATGGGAGGCACGGTACACGCCGAAGGAAAGGGATTTTTCCACAAAGGAAGTAATGGAAAGGGTATTGCCCAAGCGGATGCATGCTTGAGCCCCCCCCCGCCGCCGACAGGTCCGGCACCAGTGCCGTATGTCAACACGATCATGGCTTCCAACCTGGCTAAGGGAAGCAAGTCCGTCAAGATCGACGGAGAGCCTACAGCGTTGGAGGATAGGTCTTATATCTCGACCAGCACTGGAGACGAGGGGGGCACACAGGGAGGAAACGTTGTCACACATAAGACCAAAGGAAAAGGGTTCTTCAAGCTCTGGTCCTTCACAGTAAAGGTCGAGGGCAAAGGGGTCTGCCGACATGATGACATGATGGCCCAAAACTGTGCGTCTGCCCCTCCGGGCTGTGTTGACATGACAGCCTTGGCATATTTCTGTTTCACAGAGGATGTGGACGTGGAAAAGCTTTGCGATAAGCACTATAGCCGTGATGACCTTAAAAAGAATGGGTTTAAGGACACCGGAAATAATACGGGGCAACGGACTAAGGTTAGAGGTGGCCCTTGCTGGGAATGCGCACGCGATTTACATAAGGGGAATTGGGAGCAGATAACGCTGGCCTCTGGAAAGGTAAAAAAGAAAATAAGCCAATATATCAGTGGACACAAAGTTTCGGAAAATTTCACGCCGGACCATCAACCCCCGCTTAGCATCGCCTGGTATATGGGAGGATGTCACATGCAACCCAGCCCAGATGCTTTCATTGCATGGGCAGACTCCCCACAGGCAGTGAAACCTCACTGTAGAGATCACTCTAACAGTCAGGGGGGCACGGTCGGGGGCCAAATTAGAAAAAAGAGTATTGCAGAAATTCGCGAATCGCTTATAAAGTTTCTATCCTAGTATTCTGAATAAAATGACGAAATACGACAAACTCTTTGAATTATATGTTACCGAACTGCGCAAAGTCGTAGACGCTGCGAAAGGCTGGTGGGAAGCACTTATCGTTGCTGAAAGCAAGCAAATGGAAGATCGGGATGCTGCCGAAGCAGCCCTTCGAGAACGCTGGCCATTTGGGCCGACATCGCATCCGTGGGTTATCGCCACGTATCGCAAGTACTACTTGCGGTGTGAACAGCTGAATAAGGATTCTGAGAAGACGGAACCGGAGGAAGAACCCATAGGAGCAAGCGAAGACGATTGGGGCATGGAGAACGAAGAAGAGGAGGAGGGACAAGGTCCTGTGAACCCAGGAGACTTTATGGTGGACTGGCTTTCAGGAGCAGAGACGGAAGATCTATACGAAGTCATGTTATACATGGTGTTTGTTCCCATAGGTATCAAAGACAGTGAATGTGTGTAGTGCTTCTCGGCAGCAGCAAAAATCAAGGCGCTGGACTAATTCCTTTTGTAGGAAGTATAAATATGCACGAAATAATGACCCTTGAGCGTACCAATAAGGGGGTAAGACGTCTTCTGACAGCAACGAAGGACCTCAAGCAGTGCGGTGCACCGGTTTGGGATCCCAAGAGCCGAGGGGATGGTTCCCCTGCGCATCGATCTCTATTTGTTGAGTATGAGGAGGTGCTCTCTGCCGTTGCTAGTGTGGCGCTTGAGTGGTGGGCGGGAACGGTCGAGTCCAGAGTGGGCTTGTCGAGCAACGCGGATGAGGCGATTCGACAGGCGTGGATGGACAGGGCTGCTGGTCCGGCTTCTTATCCGGGATTCGTGGCGTTGATTCGCGATTACTGGCTGGCGTGTGATGACCTCAACAAACAGGTGTCTCAGAGCCAACGTGTTCCTCCGGAGGACTTTCTGCTGTCTTGGCTACTCGACGGGAGGCATGAAAAAGAAGTCAAGGTGCTCGCTTGCATGCCTTACTGGCCGATCGGACTCGACGCAGATGGGAACTGGGTATAAGATAGAGATCTTCGAATGATTAAACTATGACACTATTAGATAATCGGTCGCTTTTTGCCGCTGAGCTGTTTGCCTTCCCTGATGCGGAGGGTCAGGAGATCTCTTTGCTTGTCGTAGTGGCAACCTTT
>JAUVJO010000199.1 GCA_030592345.1 Deltaproteobacteria bacterium | reverse complement strand
GATGGCTGAAAGAGTTATTTGTGGGTCATAATGACGGCATATTTGCCCTTTTGGGCCGCTTCCATCCATATCGCGGAGACTATCCAGCATGCGACGGACAAAACACAAATTACACTCTCCACAAATACCTCGTACATATCACAGCGTAGGGAACCATCCCCCAAATTTCAATTTTGTGTTGTGGCCGCGGCTCGTATTGTGTTGGAGCAAAGAAACGAGCCAAAGGCTCATCACAGGTTATCCTGAATGGGTGCATGTAGGTAGGTATGGAAATAAATACTAATTCTTCTCATATACTTGTAGTTGATGACGAAGAGCTCACAATGACCATGCTTTGCCAGGTCGTAGAGCAGGGGGGCTACCAGTGCGCGAGCGCCTCAGGTTCGGATGAGGCTTTACACATTCTTGCCAATGAGATTGTGGATGTGGTGATCACCGATATTAGGATGTCGGGACTGGACGGGTTTGAATTAACAGAGATTGTAAAGAAAAAGTATGGTGCTGATGTGATTATCATCACTGGTTACGAAGGAGAATGCGGTTATGAAGAGGCCATGGACAGGGGAGCCAGTGACTTTGCACTAAAACCATTGCGTCCCAAAGAGTTGCTTACCAGGTTAAGGCGTGTCCTCAGGGAGCGAGCCCTGCTTGCCGAGAGCAGGCGGATGGAAGAGCGGTTGCGTGAACTAACGATCACCGATGACCTGACGAAGCTCTATAATTCCAGACACTTTTTTAAGCAGCTCCAGTCTGAAATCGATCGAACACTCCGCTACAGTCATCCGCTGTCACTGCTGTTGATCGATGTGGATAACTTCAAAGACTTCAACGATACTTACGGCCATCTGGAAGGAGACAAGGTCTTGGCCAAGCTGGGGGGAGTTATTCAAGGCTGTTTGCGCAAGAATGACTCTGGCTATCGTTACGGGGGCGATGAGTTTACAGCGGTCTTGCCCGAGACCCGTGGCAAAGAGGCCACGACAGTCGCGGAGAGGATCAGGAAAGGGTTTGGAGCCATAGACTTTTCACCGGCCCCGGGGGTGTATGCTAATGGCACTGTGAGCATAGGAGTTGCTGAATATAAGCCGGATGAAGGTTTACAGGGCTTTGCAAGAAGGGTGGATAAGGCCATGTACCAAGCAAAAAGGGAGGGGGGTGACAAGGCCCAGGTTGTGTAAAGGCTGTTTTACTTCGTTGCAAACTCCCTCTTGCGGTCAGGGCTTCCAGTACAACAATGAAAAACCGCCAGGGTCAGCACTTGACTCGGGACAAATCAGACGTGCTCTCTTTAATCCACAGATTTCGCAGATTATCCTGGTACCATCTCCCGGAGCTACGGGGCAGGCACGGATTACTCTAATCATTATGATGCGAAATCTATAGGGTTTAATTCCCCGCAGCTTGCTGCGATAGAAAAGATAACACACTCCTTTTGATACCACGTGGCTTGCCACGGTGTAGTTTATCGCGTTTTCCTAGTTGCACTTGGAAAATCCACACGAACGACACACCAGGCAGCCGCCTTCGTGCTCCAGGGTGCCACCGCAATCCGGGCAGGTGCCTATCATGGGCTGGATCTCTGCGGCACCCAGATTTGAGTGTTTTCTTATTACCTGGGCGATGGCATCCGGACAGGAGAGGACCATTTGTCCATTATGCCAAATAGGTGAAGGGCACCGGATACCGGTGAGCTGTTTCACTATTGCTTCTACTTTGACGCCACTGCGCAGTGCCAATGATATGAGACGACCTGCAGCCTCGATCTGGGAGGAGGCGCACCCGCCGGTTTTGCCCATTTGGGCAAAGACTTCACAGATGCCCTCATCGTCTTCATTGATCGTCACATAGAGTTTCCCGCAGCCAGTGTTGATTCGCTCTGTAACCCCCCTGGTACGAACAGGGCGGGTCCTGGGCACAATGGCCGCTGCCCTTTCTTGGTCCCCACCAATATTTAGCACCTGGTGGCCACGACTCCCGTAGCGATAAATGGTCACACCCTTGCAGCCGCACTCATATGCAAGCCTGTAAACCTTTTCTACGTCCTCAGGGGTAGCATCTTGTGGAAAATTTACGGTCTTTGACACAGCATTGTCAGTGTATTTCTGGAAAGCTGCCTGGATGCGGATGTGCCACTCCGGAGCTATATCATGGGCGGTCACGAAAAGACGCTTTATCTTATCCGGAATTTGCTTGATATGCTGAATCGAGCCGGTCCGGGCAATCTCCTCAGCCAGCTCCTTGCTGTAGAATCCCTTTTCTTTTGCCACCTGCTCAAATAGCGGATTCAACTCAAACAAAACCTCCCCATCCAGAACCCTGCGTTCATAAGCCACTGCAAATATGGGCTCCACACCACTCGAACATCCTGCGATGATACTGATCGTCCCTGTAGGGGCAATCGTCGTTGTGGTGGCATTTCGCATATAGGGGGTTTGGGGGCTGTCAAAGATACTTCCCTCATAGGCAGGGAAATTTTCTCTCTTCTTGGCAAGCTCGCTTGAAGCCTTTCTGGCCTCGCGCAGGATAAAGGCCATGACTTGTTCAGCGTGCCGTACAGCTCTGTTGGAATCATAGGAAACACCCAGCTTAACAAGCATATCGGCAAAGCCCATGACGCCCAGGCCGATTTTTCGAATTTTCCTGGTCATGGTCTCTATCTGGCGCAGAGGGTATTTATTGATCTCTATCACATTATCAAGGAAGTGGACGGCACTGCGAACGCTTTCTTTCAGTCTGGCCTTGTCCAGTTTGCCGTCTTTTACCATCCTGGCCAGATTGATGGAGCCCAGGTTACACGATTCATAAGGCAGAAGCGGTTGCTCACCGCAAGGGTTCGTGGCCTCTATCTCACCCAGGTGCGGGGTAGGATTCGCCTGGTTGATGTGGTCCAAAAAAACGATCCCAGGTTCTCCGCTCCGCCAGGCTGCGTGCACAATCCGGTCAAAGATGCCTTTGGCCGAGACCCGCCTGACGACCTTCCGGCTCCTCGGGTTGATCAAACTATAGGCTTTGTCGGCTGCCAGGGCCTCCATAAAAGAGGCAGTGAGGGCAATCGAGATATTGAAATTATTTAGCTCAGCCAGGTCTGTCTTGCTGCTTATGAATGCCTCGATATCCGGATGGTCCACCCTGAGCAATCCCATGTTTGCTCCCCGGCGCGTACCTCCCTGCTTGACCTTCTCGGTGGCCACATCAAAGACTCCCATAAAGGAAATGGGGCCACTGGATATACCTTTCGTAGATAACACCGTATCATTTTGGGGCCGCAAACGGGAAAAGGAGAACCCGGTGCCCCCGCCGCTCTTGTGAATCATAGCAGTGTGTTTAAGCGTTTGGAATATACTGTCAATGGAATCGTCAATCGGAAGTACAAAACAGGCAGCCAATTGCCCAAGCCTGCGCCCCGCATTCATGAGCGTTGGAGAATTGGGCAAAAAGACCAGGCTGGTCATTAGTTTGTAGAAATCCTCTTCGGTCTTCTTAACATCTGTTTTGGGATCGAACCTGGCATCAGCCGATGCCGCCGCGTGGGCCACCCGCCGAAACATCTCTTCCGGCGTCTCGGCAGGCCTTCCTTTGCGATCCTTCTTCAAATATCGCCGTTCAAGGACAACGAGAGCATTTTGGGTCAGAGGTATTGGCATTTTGTTATTCGTTAATCGTATATGAATTCTCTTTTTAGACACGGATTACACGGATGGCCACGGATTAGGGCAGTGTAATCAGTGAAATCCGTGTCATAGATTTTTTTAAATTCGCCCGAAGGGTGTTAACTTGATTTCTATGTCTTGTTTCGTGTTTTGCGGCGTTCGCCTTGAGAACAGTACGTACCTTTTGAATTTCATACAATAAACGGTTCAGTTCATTGGCCAACTCTGAACCTCTGAACCCTGAACCCGTGAACGGTTACTCATGTTTCAGGAACTTGATAAATGCCTGACACAGGGGGGACTGGGTACGATGTCTGTGAACGATCAAATAGAAAACTCTGCGAAAGGAGACACCTTCAATTGAGATTTTCTTGAGACTTCCTCTGGCCAGATCATCGGAAACTGCGCATTCGGACAGGATGGAAACACCCACCCCTGCCTTGATACCCTGCCGGACGGCCTCGGTGCTGCCCATCTCGGCCACCACGTTTAGGCGAGCAAACCAATCTCCTGATTTGTCTGATACTCGCTCAATAGTCTTGCGAGTCCCAGAGCCTGGTTCACGCATGATGAAGGGCTCCTTTATGAGTTCCTCAAGTGCCACTTGGTCCCTTGCCGCCCACTCATGCCCGCCGGGAACAATGAGGATCATCTCGTCATCCATGATCTCTTTTTGAACAAGTTGAGTCTCCCGGGCCTTGGCCCCCACGATGCCAAGCTCCACCCTGCCTTCCAAGGCGTGTTGAATGATTTCAGCAGTGTCCCCTTCTATAAGGCTCACGGTCACATCCGGGTAAGCTTGCTTGAACTTTCCCAATAAGGGGGGCAAGACATAGACGCCCGGTATGGTGCTCCCGCCAATGGTAAGGTGCCCCTTCATTTTGCCTTGAAACTCAGCCAGGGCCTTTTCCGCATTCTCCTTGAGAGCAGTCATCTTTTCCGCATACGCGTAAAGGAGTTCCCCTGCCTTGGTAGGAGCGACCGTCCTTCCCAGACGGTCAATGAGCTCACACTCAAAATATTTCTCCAGGTCCTTGATGTGGCTGCTCACCGTGGGCTGGGAAAGGCAAACTGCATCGGCAGCCTTGGAAAAGCTTTTGAGCTCAACTACCTTGCAGAATATGTGTAGTCTCCATAGGTCCACGTTATTCGTTATTCGAAAACCGATTTGCGGTTCAGGGTTAAGGGTTCAGGGTTCAGGGAACCCCCAAATTTTTCTCTCAACTTTTTATTGACGATGTCGGGGACCATACCGCGGGTGTTTCCCCCGAACCGGGCTGCCTCTTTAATGATTGAAGAGCTGATGAAAATCCACCGCAAGCCCGTCATGAGAAAAACTGTTTGCACGTTTTTCTTGAGCTTTCGGTTCATCAGGGCAAGCTGGAATTCATATTCAAAGTCGGATACAGCTCGAAGACCCCTCAGGATGGCCCCAGCACCACGCTCAACCACATAATCGACCAGGAGCCCGTCAAAGCTGTCTACCTCAACATTCGGCATGTCCTTAAGGGCTTCTCTTAACATCTCAAGACGTTCTTCAACCGTAAAGAGGGGATTCTTGCTCCCGTTTCTCGCAACGGCAACAATGAGCCCATCAAAGAGCTTCAACCCGCGCAAAATAATATCATAGTGTCCATTTGTTATGGGATCAAAACTTCCCGGATATACGGCAATCTTTTTCATGCCTGTGCTGTGCCCCTCTCGGTTGGCCGGTGCGGTGGAGTACATTAAGTGTCTAAAGTGAGCTAAAGTGAGCTAAAGTGCCTAAAGTTAAAAGACAAAACGAGTAATAAAACAGTTTCTTCAAGTCCTTAATTTTAGCTCACTTTAGACACTTTAGGCACTTTAGCTCACTTTCTTTCTTCCAGAAGGATGCGGAAAAGTTGTTGTCTCCCTCCAACTGTTAGATACGCCCTTTCATAACACAAATTCATAAAAGGAAACAACGCTGTTTCCATGCTGCCTCTTGTCGGTCTGCTCGAAACGGGCCACCTTTTGGGGAAGCGTTTCACGGACACTGTGCTCGATAACGACACATCCGGCCCGGGCAGTTGATTGAGAGCGGTCCAAAAGATGAAGCGTTGGTTCGACAAAGCCCTTGTCATAAGGAGGATCAATAAATACGAGGTCAAAGGCCCGACCCATGGCTCTCAAAAAACTTAGGCTATGGAGAATGTCCCTTCTAAAGACAGTGCATTGCTCTTGGAGACCACAGACGGAAATATTGCGAGAAAGTATCCTGATAGCCATGGCATACTTGTCAACAAATACGGCTGATAGAGCACCGCGGCTCAGGGCCTCTATGCCAAGACTGCCGGTGCCGGCAAACAGGTCAAGTGCGACCGCGCCCTCCACACAATCTCGAAGGATGTTAAAGATGGACTCCCTTAGATAATCTGTGGTAGGACGAATTCTCAGGCCCGGCAAGGAGATAAGCCTTTTCCTTTTTAAGGTGCCGCCGATAATCCTCACGAATGCTCCTAACAGAATCGAAAAGCGATTTCATCAGAAATTTGGAAACTGAAAAAATCGGTGGTCCCGACTCGTTTGTGGGTATTAGGCATTCGGTTGCGTCCCGCTGCAAGCGGGATTTCGTCTGTCGTCGGTCGGTTGCGTTGGCCTATAGGCGTTTTGATAAGCAACCTGATCGTGAAAACCTTTTATTGGCTGTGCGAATTTATCCTTAACCG
>JAUVJO010000319.1 GCA_030592345.1 Deltaproteobacteria bacterium | reverse complement strand
TGGGCTTGATAAATCGGGAGCTGTTCGCGATATCGGTGCTCCCATCAATGAGGGCCTTTATGCCATTGCCTGAGCCGCCACCGGAAATGGAGATCTTCACACCCGGGTGCTCCTTCATGTAGACCTCTGCAACCTTTTGTGCAATGGGGAGCACAGTGGTGGAGCCCTTGATTACAAGGTTTCCCGCAAAGACCGAGGTTACCGTCAGACAAAGGGTCATAATCAGAGTGATAATCGCAAGATTCTTTGATTTCATTTTCTTCTTCTCCTTTTGTATACGCCGAATTAAGAACTAAAAATACATTCGAATTGTTAGGTTCTTGTTAGAATTACGTTAGTCTCCGGTTAAATGACCGGTTTCCGATTCACAAAACGAGTACGCTCATAGCCACCTCCTTGTTCCTAAAGGAATGCTCCCCCAAAGGGGGTCCATCGGTTCTGCCAATTAGAAAGTTCTAATGCCCCTGTTTAACCGCATGGAAAACTCGTAGTGGTTGCCGTTCTCCCCGGAGCCCCTACCGTAGTAATGCCATTTTGGAAAATTGAAATCAGAGGTGATCGACCGGGGCATGAGAAGCGTCGCCTGCAGGAACGATTCCAGGTCAGGCACGTCATAAATATTAACCTCAAACCCCCATTGGTCCATTTGATCGAAAAATTGTCGCATGTCAGGAGTCAGCCAGCTAATAGAAAAGCGATTGATGCCCCAGTCTGTGAACATGGTGAGTATCTCTTTAGCCTTTCCTGGGGCGCTCAAAATCACAGGGGCCAGGAAACTTACCGGGCATTGCAATACGGCCGACGGGCGTGCGAAGGCCAGTTGCCGGAATCCGCTTTCCTGGAGTCGCTCAACCTTGGCATTGAACCACAAATGCGAGTCATCAAACCCGTAAGCACTAACCATGTCCAAGACCTTATCCACCAGCATACCACCGGCCTTCAAATCGAGTTTAACGCCCTTGTCCATCTTGTGTAAGCGTGACAAGAGATCGTCAGGGGTGAGGCTTCCTTCGTCTTCTTGGGGAACGGTATCTTCCAGGGAATCGTGACGGAGAACCAGGTCATTGGTCACAGGGTCCATACGTATGTCGCACTCTGCCCAATGTATGTCTGAGGCCAAGAACTGACGCAGATTGGCCTTGTCATTTACGCCATGCCACACAAACTGGATGCGCTCCGGGAGTGCTTTTTCAGGGATTAGCTCAGTCAGGTCATATACCTTGCCCCTTACCGTACGACGTGGCATCCTGATACGTTTAGACTCAAAGATGGTATTGGCATGGAGCAGCAGAATACTTTTCTGTGTGTCGGCCTTAGAGATCGCCTTCAAATTATAAGGTTCGTTGTCCACCACAGCAAAGATGCGATAGCCTTGCCTTTGGAAGTGGCGTACACCTTCGACCTTGGCATCTTCAACTCCTTGCTCCCACCCGGCCCGGTTCATATGCAATAACTCATCGGTGAAGCAAACGCGGTAATCCTTGCCCAGTTCATTAAGGGAGCGCAGGGTATCGGCCCGAAGTGATTCGGGGCGTCCGGTGTTTAACCCCACGTAAGTGTCAGGTTGTATCAGGAACCATCGAATCACTTCCAGAACCCCACCAAATGGGCGGTGAGACTCAAGAACGGCAGCAGACGTCCAGCGGTGCTTAAGATACCACGATAAGATCTCTTCCTGTTTTTCCGGCTGGAGTGGCAACTGCGCCAAAAGACGTTCCACGCAGTTTTCGTGCACAGTAACGTCAGAGATTCGGAGGTTTCGGAAGAAACTACTCCCGTGGCTTCGATCGTAGGCTTGCAGAACGTAAAGAACCATATACCTCATATCAAGGATGGTCCCGTCTATGTCAAAGAGAATCATCAGCCTCTCCCCGGGATAACGACGCAGGATCGTCTCATAGTGGGAGGCAAGTACTCTCATCCAGTTTTTCATCGCAGCCCTTTCCGCATTTTATAGACTTTTACATATTAAATTTCACAAGGCCAGAGGGAGGAGGCTGTATTGTAATACGCCGACGACCGATAACGCTGTCAAATTTAATATGTGAAAGTCTATATTTACCGGGTCACGCAGTGCCATATACAAGTACAAACAATAAATTCTATTTGTTAGAGCATTGTTACATTATCGTAAGATTTTCGTGAATTCGGCAGGTCGGCTTAACTCCTTAACGAGGTAACAGATATGTACCACTATCTTATATTAGATGAAAAATGACCATTTTGATGCCAAAGAGGAAGCTGTTTCCCTGAACCGGGCCGATAAACCAGTGGTCGTTGAGGCCATGAACAAACATCTGGACGAAAGCGTTCGATACCGGAGAAAAAACGTGAAACGCAGATTCATCGTCCAGCACGAGGCCCATCAACTGGCCAATCTCCTCCTTGCCGATTCAGGGGAAAAGAGGCCGGATTGGTTGGAAATGAAGGAGTTTTAGGATGTCCGTACTCGTCTGGATACTCTACGACATTAGCGCAGACCCGCGCCGGAACAAGGTGGCCAAGACTTGCAAACAGTACGGCCTGATCCGTGTTCAAAAAAGTGTCTTTCTCGGAAAGCTGGAAAGGAACCGGTTTGATGAATTGGCCGAAGCATGCCTGGCCTGATCGATGAAAAGACAGACAGCGTTTATCTGTTTCCGTTTTGCCAGGAGGATTTCAGGGCGGTCAAGGTCCCGGGGCAGGGATTTGACAAAAAACTGGTAAACGATGAGGTGTTGGCACAGTTTTTTTGAAAAAATTTCATAATGTTGACTGGATCTGTCACTGTTGTATGGTATGCAAAAGAATATGGGCATTTTAGTTGACCAATTGTGATCATGAATAGAGGACAGTGGCTTCCCGGTGAGGCTTGATTATGGATGAGAATACGATCGCAACGGTTAACCGGATTGAAAACCTTATTCTTTCCGTTCGTGGGCAGAGGGTTCTTTGGGACATGGACTTGGCAGACCTGTATGGCGTCCCAACGAAGGTGTTAAAGCAAGCTGTTAGAAGGAATATCGATCGATTCCCTTCCGATTTTATGTTTGTCCTTACGCGCCAAGAGTTTGCAGACTTGAGGTCACAAATTGTGACCTCAAGTTCACCCCAGTGGGGTGGAGCACGCTACCAGCCCATGGCATTTACCGAGCAGGGAGTCGCCATGCTGTCCAGTATACTGAGAAGCAAGCGTGCAGTTCAGGTCAACATCGAGATCATGCGTGTTTTTGTAAAACTTCGGCACGTGGTTTCGACACACAAAGAGCTGGCGGTGAAGTTGAGGCAACTGGAGCGCAAGATCGAAAAGCATGATGAGAGCATCGAGGCAATTTTCGAAGCGATTCGTCAGCTCATGACACCTCCTGAAAAACCCAGGAAAAGGATTGGTTTTGATATCAAGGAGCGCCGTGCAGCCTATGGTAAACGTGCGAAAAAGGGTTAGGGCCATCAGTAGAAAAGCGCAAAGCACGTTCAGCACGAACGTCCCGGTCGATTGGCGTCTCCGAATACGAACTCACCCGCTCCCTGCCGGAAGAATTGAAATCCAGCCTGCCCACAATTGAAGAAATTGAGGCGGAGTTGGAAAAGGGATAAATTGGTGGCAAATGGGAAAGACAGATAAGGTGAAAGATAATCTTCATATTAAGGACTGGCCTGAAGGGGATCGGCCACGGGAAATGCTTTTGGAGAAAGGTGCGGGAGCCCTGAGTGATGCCGCGGTGCTGGCTATTCTTCTCAGAACAGGCCGTCAGGGGCAGAATGCCATCGCTCTTGCCAGGGAGATGATAAACAAGTTTGGCGGGCTTAATGGGTTGATGACCGCGACGTGCGAGGATTTGTTAGAAGTTAAGGGGATAGGAAAGGCTAAAGTAGCCCAGATCTTAGCTGCTATGGAAATAGTTAAACGCCAACTCCGGCAGCCGCTGGGACAGATCAACATTATTGAAAATCCCCGTCACTTGTTTGAATATCTAAAGGCATCTATGAGCAATCTTTCCCGCGAGGAATTTCGAGTTCTCCATTTGAACAGATCAAAACACCTGATTGCAGAAGAGGTCC
>JAUVJO010000324.1 GCA_030592345.1 Deltaproteobacteria bacterium | reverse complement strand
TCCACTGGATACTCTGTCTCCCGTCTGCATGATGTCCCTTTTCAAAAAATGTCTTCATCTACTCCGAAAAAAGAATCCTGAAAATTCTGTAGATCCTGTCAAAAAAAACAAAAACGGGGAATTATTACTTTCCTTTATTATACCTCGGAAGGTCATAAATTGCGCTTTTCTCGGTGAGTCATGAGCATCAAGAGCAAGGCGCGAAGGCGCGGAATAGCTGGCTATTGCAAGCCTGAGCAACGCGGCTATTGATGTTCATGGCCGGCGAAAAAGTGTTATTTATGGCCTTTCGAGGTATATATGTAGACTCTTAAAATGGAGGATTCGGTATGCAAGTTACTTCGCTGAAGGCAGATCTTCACGTTCATTCGAAGTATTCGAAACGACCGTCCGAGTGGATCCTGCGAAAAATCGGCTGCTCTGAAAGCTACACCGAACCGCGGAAACTTTACGACATAGCCCGGGACAGGGGTATGGATCTTGTGACTATTACGGACCATAACACGCTGGCCGGTGGTTTGGAGATCGCTCATCTGGAAGGCACTTTTTTGGGTGAGGAGATAACCACCTATTTTCCCGAAGACGGCTGCAAACTCCATGTCCTGGCCTATGGCATAAGCGAAAGCCAGCATGAGGACATCTCCCGCCTGAGGGAAAACGTCTTTGACCTGGTCGGATATCTTGCTAAAGAACAAATCGTTCACGCCCTGGCCCATCCGTTGTTTTCAATAAATGATCGACTTACCATCACACATCTTGAGCAGGCCCTTGTCCTGTTTAAGAACCTGGAACTAAACGGGTGCCGGGACACCTGCCAAAACAAGGCCATTCAAGAGATCGTGAAGAGCCTGACCAGAGAGGACATCGAGCGCCTGGCCGACAAGCATGACCTGGAGCCGGTCGGTGATGAGCCCTGGAAAAAGAACATGACTGGAGGATCAGATGACCACTCATCCCTTAACATTGCGACAACCTATACGGAAATAGCCGGCGTTTCGTCCGTAGAAGAGTTCCTTAGCGGCATCGGCAGGAACAGGGCCAAAGTGAGCGGCCTTGTGTCCGGCCCCAGGACCCTGGCGCACAACTTATACAGCATTGCCTATCAGTTCTATGCGGCTAAATTCGGCTTTGACCGCCATATGAGTAAGGATCTGCTGCTGCGCTTTGCTAACAGAGCCCTCATTGGCTCGTCGGAAGAAGAGCAGGGCCTTGTCTGCCGGATCCGAAGCACTATCCACAAAAGGCCGAAGCGCTTTTTGGAGTCCGCGCCCAAGACAATACAGGGCCTGCTTCAGAAAGAGGCAGGGGAAATCATTTTGGGGGACCCATACATGAGCGCCCTTATGAAAAAGACCAGGCGAAGGCCGGAGGAAATGGAAAAGGCGTGGTTTCAATTTGTCAACCAGACCTCCGAAAGGATTTTCAGGCAGCTTGCCGACTCAGCCCTGGAAGGCCTCTGCGGTGCAAATCTATTTAATCTCTTTAACACCATAGGCTCTGCCGGCTCCATCTACACCATGCTTGCCCCCTACTTCGTGGCCTACACAGTTTTTACCAAGGACCGCCGGTTCAGCCGCCATTGCCGGGAGATTTTCAGCAAGGAGAGAAAACCATTGACAAAAGAACGGCTCAAGATCGCCCATTTTACCGACACGTTCTACGATGTGAACGGTGTGGCCCTGACACTTCAAATGCAAGCCGAGATAGCCTTGAAGAACAAAAAGCAACTGACAACCATTACCTGTGGTTCCGAAACAACAACCCGCGGCGTAAAGAACTTTTTCCCCATAGGCACCTTTGACATGCCGGAGTATCCTGACTTGAAGCTCCAATATCCGCCACTATTACAGATGCTCGATTACTGCTACGAGCAAGGCTTCAATCGTATTCACTCGGCAACCCCCGGACCGGTTGGATTGGCCGCACTGGCCATCGCCCGCATACTGGGCATCCCTCTTCACGGAACCTATCATACGGCCTTGCCCCAGTATGCAAACCATCTTACCGGTGATCCGTCTATGGAGAAGGTCATGTGGAAATGTCTGGCCTGGTACTACAATCAGATGGACGCAGTGTACGTGCCTTCGGTGGCCACCGGCGACGAGCTTGCAGAAAAGGGCATCGCCAAAGAGAAAATCAGGTTCTACCCTCGCGGCGTTGACATTGAGCGCTTCCATCCTTCCAAAAGGAACGGGTTCTTCCGGAACAGATTCAATGTGAGCGAAGACAAAGTCAAACTCCTCTACGTGGGCCGGGTCTCCAGGGAGAAAAACCTCTTCAACCTCGTGGATGTCTCGAGGAGGTTAGCCGTGATCAGGGAAGGTTTCCATCTCATTATCGCAGGCAGCGGCCCTTACGTGACTGAGATGAAGAAAGACCTTGAAGGCATGCCTGTAACGTTTACCGGCGTCCTTGAAGGTGATGATCTGGCCGAGGCCTATGCCTCAGCAGATATTTTCGTTTTTCCGTCCACCACCGACACCTTTGGCAATGTTGTTCTGGAAGCCCAGGCATCTGGTCTGCCCGTTATCGTGTCTGATGAAGGGGGACCCAAAGAGAATCTTGTCCATGGCAAGACCGGCTTTATCGCACGCGCAAGAGATACCGATTCCTTCCTGGAAGCTGTGCTAAAACTGATGGACAATCCTAAACGCCTTGAGGAGATGAAACGAAGCGCCCGCGATTACATGGAGAATCGCTCCTTTGAAGCAGCGTATATGCAGCTCTGGGATAGTTACCGCAACCCGGGCTCCCACCATCAAGCTTGGCAACCCCGCCAGGGCGGGGGTTCAGAGGTTCAGGGTTCACCGGGAAAAGGTAACCAAACCTGAACCTGTGAACGCCTAAAGAATATCGTATATGAAATGACAAATCCTTTGTCGGCAGATTACTCCCTGATGCGTCTTTTAACAAATATTGTGCGCAAACAGGTCCCCGGGCAGCTTGTAATTCAGTTGACCGACAAGTGCAACGCCACGTGTCCCCAGTGCGGTATGAGGGTGACAGAGACTTTCGAGCGTTCTGTTCTGTCCTCTGATGATGTCAAGCGTATTCTTGATGCGGCAGCTCAAAGAGGTGTCAGGATTGTTTCCTTTACCGGAGGGGAGCCTTTGCTCTTCTTAAACGAACTTGCCATGTTCATCAAGTATGCAGGAAAGGCAGGCATTGAATACATACGCACTGGCACAAACGGCTTTATGTTTGTGAATCCCGGTGGCGCCAGCTTTCAATCACGTGTAAGGAGGGTTGTGGAAACCCTGGCAGAAACCCCCCTTCGAAACTTTTGGATCAGTATTGATTCGGTCGTTCCTTCTGTCCATGAAGAGATGAGAGGACTGCCCGGCGTCATTAAGGGTATTGAAAAGGCCCTGCCTATCTTTCACGAGCACGGCATCTATCCTTCGGCAAATCTCGGCATCAACAGGAACGTGGGAGGATTTGCGACGAAAAGTATCCGAAGGAATCGTTACTCAAACGATAGAGACTATCTGGCGGCTTTTTTCATGGCCTTCAGAAAGGCCTTCAGGATGTTCCATCACTTTGTCATTGGAATGGGATTTACAATGGTGAACAATTGTTACCCCATGAGCATTGAAGATAACGGCAAGGATGCCACCCTGAACCCGGTTTATGCTGCAAGTTCGGAGGATTGTCTGGTGAGATTCAGCGCCGCGGAGAAGGCTGCGCTTTTTAAGGCATTGCTTGAGACGCTGCCGGAATTCAGGTCCAGGATCCGCCTGTTTTCACCCGGAAGCGCTCTGTATGCGCTGCATAGACAGTATCTCAACGGCAAAGACACCTCATATCCGTGCCGCGGGGGCATCGATTTCTTCTATATTGATTCTAAGGACGGCAACACCTACCCGTGCGGTTACCGCGGCAACGAATGCCTTGGCAAGTATTGGGAGATGGATATGAATGCCCTGAATCGTGATATGACCTGTC
>JAUVJO010000341.1 GCA_030592345.1 Deltaproteobacteria bacterium | reverse complement strand
TAGGTCTTATCCACGGCTGGGGGGCTCATACGGGCCTTGAGGATCGCATTTGGGCGGAGTTTCAGAACGTGGATGTTATTGTGTACGGTCATTCGCACCACACAGCAAATCATTTAAGGGATGACGTACTTTTATTTAACCCGGGGACTGCGACCGGTTTTAGCTCATCAGGCACACACAGCATAGGAGTTCTGGAACTTGATAGTACGATTCGTGGTAAAATTATCACATTGGATGGTTAAGCGATGAAGGTACTTTGGGCACCTTGGAGAATGGAATACATCTTGTCCGACAAGGAAGAGGGAGAATGTATTTTCTGTCCAGGAGACAATCGAAGCCAGGATCAGATGCGGTTAATCCTATATGTAGGATCACTTACCCTGGTCATAATGAATCGCTTCCCATATATTAATGGACACCTCCTGGTGGCACCTGTACGGCATGTTCCTGATTTGGAATCCCTTACAGAGAAGGAAACGCTTGACCTGCTGTTTATGGTTCGCAGGTCCATTGAGGTGTTAAAGAAGGTAATGAGCCCTGAAGGTTTTAACGTGGGATTAAACCTCGGTAGTGTTGCCGGGGCTGGTGTGGAGGCGCATTTACATTTTCACATTGTGCCCCGTTGGAATGGCGATACAAATTATATGAGCGTTTTGGGGGAGGTGAGAGTAATTCCCGAGCATATCGCGGAGACCTATGGGAAACTCCTGCCTTATTTTAGGAAGTTTAAACAGTTTCCCGGAGGTGGCGAATGAATCATCTGAAATGGATATTAGGTATTTTGTTGCTAATGCTTGCCTTTATTGTGGCAGTTCAAAACTATGAAACCCTGGTAAGTCCTGTTTCGTTTAAAATAAACTTCTATTTTTTCGAGTACCAAACGTCGGGGATGCCCCTGTCTCTTGTTGCTATTATTACTTTTCTTATTGGTCTTTTTTCTGCATGGATTTACGGTATTAGAGAACGGTTTGGTCTCAAAAAACAGGTCAAATCCCTCATGAAAGAAGCCCAGGGAAAGGATAATGAGCTGAATTCTCTTAGAAATCTTCCCGTGACCACCGACGATATAATCTCAGATCAGACCACTGAGGAAGAATGAAAAGCATGGTAAGGAGATGAATCATGTGGAATACGGTATGGCAATGGTCCCTTGATCCGGTCAACCAAAGGTTATTATTGGGGATTGTTATTGCCTTTGGAATTGGCTTGATTGTCGGCAGATGGATACATCGAGCCAAAGACGCGAAGGGTGAATCAATGACGAGTAAGGGAGATAAGGCCTTCTTCAAGGGGGTCCAGTACATGCTCTCCAATGACCACGACCAGGCGATCGAGGAATTCACCAAGTCGGTTCAAGTCAATTCTGATACAATAGAGACCTATGTGGCGCTCGGCAACTTGTACCGCTCAAAAGGGGATATTGATAGGGCAATACGTATTCGCCAGACCATCATTTTGAGACCTAATATTGACGATCAAATAAAACTCAGGGCCCTTTTCGACTTAGGCGTGGATTATCGAAAGGCGGGATTTTTAAACCGTGCTCTAAAAACTTTTTTGAAAGTAACCCAAAAGACCCCTTCCGATGTAAAGACTCTGGAAAACATTGAAAGAATTTACGAAGAACTGAAGGATTGGGACAATGCATATAGGACACGCCAAAAGCTCGCCGGGATAACCAAGGGTGATTATCAGCATATTCTTGCCCATCACCTTGTCGAAATGGGAAAGGTTGCTCAAGAGAAGGAGGAACTTAACAGTGCAAAATCCCTTTTCAATAAAGCCATATCAACTCATAGAGAATGTGTCGATGCCTACCTCCATCTCGGAGACCTCTATTTCAAAAAAAAGGACTATAAAAGGGGAATTTCAACCTGGAAAAAAGCCGTAGAGGCAGCACCCCGATTTTCATTTCTTCCCTATCGCCGTCTTGAAGGAGCCTATTCAAAGATGAAGGACCTGAAGCCCATCGGGGACTTCTTGAAGGAATGTGCTCAGTCAAATGCCGATGCCTTCACGCACATGGCCCTGGCCCGTTATCTCTACAATGAAAACGACATTGATGATGCCCTTGACCAGATACGCATTGCTCTGGAATTGGCGCCTTCCTTTTGGGAAGCCAGGAAGTTTAGAGGGGAGATACTTCTTGCTGACTACAGGGAAAAAGATGCACTCACTGATTACAAGGAACTTATCGAACAGCTAAACGTGGCCTACCTGAGGTTTCAATGCACAGAATGCGGTTTTATACCCGGTGAGCTTCAGTGGCAATGCCCACAGTGCAAGACCTGGGACTCCATTCAATTGATAGACCAACCAAAAGCGCGATCAATTCCTGCTGCTAAATCCAAAAATACACTGCCACAATTGCCCCAGGGTGTTGACGAGGCGTAGTATGAACCAGTTGACGCCCATGCTCAGGCAATACTTGGGTATCAAGGGCGAATATCCTGATACAATTTTGTTTTTCCGCATGGGTGACTTCTATGAGATGTTTTTTGATGATGCCCGGACCGCGTCAAAAATTCTCGGCATTACACTGACTTCTCGGGGAACCTTCAACGGGGCTAAGGTCCCCATGTGCGGCATACCCCATCATGCCCGTAAATCTTATATCATGAAGCTCGTAAGTGGCGGGTGGAAGGTTGCCATCTGTGAGCAGACCGAAGACCCAAAATCAAGCAAGGGTATTGTAAAGAGGGAGGTGATAAGGGTAGTTACCCCTGGTTCTATTACGGATGAACAGGAGGTTGAAGATAAAAGAAACCTTTACATGGCAGCAATATCGGGCGGCCCTATGCGCAGTGCTTCAGCTGTCCGCAATGAACAGGCCAGGGGTTTTAAGGGCGGGCAACGCCAGATTGGCAGGGATGAAATGTACGGGTTGGCCCATATGGACTTATCGACCGGCGAGTTTCGAGTCACGGAAGTTAGCTCGTGGAATGAGCTGATTAACGAATTAGGAAGAATTGATCCGGCTGAAGTCCTGATCGTTGAAAATGAGCGTTTGTCCGGCAGAAATGATCTGTCTAATTACCGTGTTGAAATAGTAAAGAAGGATGTCTTTGATCCACAGAGGGCGAAAGCCCTCTTGAAAGAACAGTTTGGCGTGAGTTCTCTATCGGGATTTGGACTTCAAGATATGCCACAGGGAATCATTTCTGCTGGAGCCCTTATTCGCTATCTTCAGGATACACAAAAACAAAACCCTGAACATATCAAAGAGATAATAACTTATCGCCTTGGCGATTTTATGTTTCTGGATGAGTCCACCTGCGATCACCTGGAGCTCCTTAAGACCATGCGGAGGCAATCCGAGAAGGGATCGTTGTGTCAAATCCTGGATAAAACACTAACCCCCATGGGGGGTCGGTTCTTAAAAAAATGGATGGTGTATCCCCTCGTTGATATTGAAAAAATCAGAGGTAGACTTGCCGGTGTATCCTGGTTAAAGGAAGACCCCGTGCTGAGGGAGGAGCTCAGAAGGGAGCTCAAGGAGATCTACGATCTGGAACGCCTGAACGGTCGCATTGCGCTGGGTAGGGCCAACGCCAGAGACCTTTTAGCCCTCAAAATCTCTATTTTAAGGCTCCCTTTCATCAAGGAAATGTTGGGAAACTCGACAAGCACGCTGTTGTCAGAAATCGCCACCAGATTAGACACCCTTCAAGATATCGCGCGCTTAGTAGATGAGGCAATCCATGAAGACCCGCCGGTCCTGATCAAAGAG
>JAUVJO010000103.1 GCA_030592345.1 Deltaproteobacteria bacterium | reverse complement strand
CTGCCCCCTGGACACCACCGCCGGGAACCCCAGCCATGGCAGCCACTGTGGGACCCATTGCACCTGCCTGCCCTGAGTTATCCTCCTGGCACGGAGATCCGGAATCGGGGCCACTGCCTCCTGCAGTCTCACTGCAATCACAATTACTCTGCCCGGCCGCAGGCCCTGCCATTGATTCCTGGCCACCCGCAGGCGGTCCTGTCCCTCCAGATGCTTGGGCAGGGACTTGAACCTGTTCTCCCATTCCCTGTTGAACGCCTACATTCTGTTCCATCCTTACCTCCTTTTATTTATGAAAGTTCTCGGTTGACCGGTTATGAAAAAACGCCCCCGCCAATGGGGAAAGCCAGCAAAAGGAACACTCAGCCGTACAGCAACGGAAGCCGGTGGACCACGTGAAAAAGGGTCATAAAACTGTTACTCAGTCAAAGAGTGCTCGCAGACGCTCCACGACTTCGGCTGCCAGTTCCGGTTTCCTGCCCGACTCTACCAACCCTGTCCATAACTCATAGGGTAGTTTCTCCTGGTCATATTCGATCACAGCCGACAAGGCAGAAGGGTTCACTCGTGTACTGAACACCCCGGGAACATGGTCTAAAGTGTACCGGATGTCCTTTTCGTAAAGAACCTTCAACCCGGAAATCGACATTTTCAGCCTGATCCTTCCCGGAATGTGATGGGCGATCTCTGCATATGGTGCAATATCAATAAGATCCTGGATGATGGCTTCTGCTTCCACATTATTGAGAGGATTCATTTTTTTCTCCGAACGTACGACCTTAGGGGCTTCGCCACAATTGTGAGCGAAGCGAACTAAGTTCTCCACACTCCATTGCCGTCTCAAGTTGTAGTAACATTACATAACTGAAGACCTCAAAAAATCAATTGTTTTTTGTAATATAGACTTTCACATATTAAATTTCACAAGGCCAGAGGCAGGAGGCTGTATTGTAATACGCCGACGACCGATAACGCGGTGAAATTTAATATGTGAAAGTCTATAGCATTGATTGCCTAAGAAGCAAGACTGGTTAGTTGCGGGGTAAATACGGGGTAAAACCTAGCATGCTGTCCGAGAATGGCTATTTTCCGCAATCTCTGCGTCAGGCTCATCCCGTCTTAGCGGGACTCGAAATACTTGAATGTATTCCTGTGGTTATAATTTTCGCCTTCCTTGACCTTGCAAAAAATTTCTCATTCTCGGACAGCCTCCTAGTGGTCTTCCACGGATAGAAGGTGGGACCTAAGGCTTGCCTTTCCACTCTTTATGCCGATTTTTGTTCTAATATTTCGTCTATGAAACTCAATCGTCCGAGCGGACAAATTCAACAACTCTGCGACCTCTTTCGTGGTTTTTCCCTCCCTCACAAGATGTGATATCTCGATTTCTCTTGGGGTAAGGGCCAGGTATTTCGATGTCAACTCATGTACGAATGGCGAGACAATGTCATTTAGACTTGATTCGAGTTCGCTCAAGTAGGCCCTTTGTTTGGCATTCAAGGGGCTTCTCTTTAGTTTATCCACGTAAGGCTCCACCAGTTGCTTCACGTTGAGCACCACATTTCCTTCGAGCTCTCGCCTATCCTCGTCTCTTTGTCTCAGTAAAACCCTCAACGCACTATTAACCTCCTTAAGCTCATTGGTTCGAGCCTCCAAAGCGGTTTCTCTTTCTCTTAGCGCTTTCTCTGCCTGCTTTCTCGCGGTGATATCATGAAAGAAACAAGAGAAGAACCCGTCGTCTTTGCCTATGAGAAAGTTCACACTCGCTTCCAGGTCAACCATTTCACCATCTTTACGGCAATGCTTGATCTCAAAGCGATCAGATCCTGTATTCAACACTTTATCGATGTGCTTTGCAATCTCTTCGGGTGCTTCCGTAGTTTCAAAATCCCTGATGTTCGTTCCGACCAGATTTTCTATCGAATACCCAAGGATTTCAGATGCCGCATAGTTTGCTTTGAGTATCTCACCACGAATGTCTATGACACAGAAACCATCCATAGCGGTTTGAAGAATCGCCTCATTACGGATAGTCTCTTCCCGAAGCGCTTTTTCCGCTCGTTTCCTGTCTTCGATTTCACGCTGAAGTTCTTCATTGATCTTTGCTGGTTCCCTGGTGCGCTCTTCTGCCTGAGTTTTCATTTCATCGTGCGTAACGAGTTTCACACCTTCTGCTATTCTTGGCCCTGACAATTCAACCGCTCCTTGTCTCCTAACCCAGGCGCTTCCCATCTCATTAGACAGCTTGAATTCACCAGAATCCCGAGGGTGTGGACAATGTGAAGAGCTCCGGCCATAACAGGAGCCATCAAGCCTGCTGCACCTAGAAGGACTCCAATTATATTGGTAGAGACGGCCAGATAATAGTTTTGCTCGATAGTCTGAAGCGTCTGATGGCTGAGCTGGCGCAACGTCACCAATCGTTCCAGATCACTATCCACAAGAGCAATATCTGCCGATTCGATGGCCACCTCGGCCCCGCCTGCGCCCATGGCAATGCCCACGCCGGCTCGAGATAGGGCCAGGGAGTCATTGACACCATCTCCCACCATGACACCGCGCCGGCCATTGGTTTGGAGTGTTACTACATAGTTGGCTTTTTCTTCCGGCAAGAGGTCGGCACGGTAATCATCAAAACCAAATGCCTGTGCCACGGCCTCAGCCACAGGTTCTGTGTCGCCGGTAACGAGCGACATGGTAGAAATACCGTCTTGCCTCAGCCAGTCCACCACACCTTTTGCGCCTGGGCGCACGCTGTTCGCCACAACGATCATTCCCTGGAGCTTAGCGTTTTTTGCAACGTAAAGAATTGTTTGGCCTGTCTCTGCAAACCCCCCTGCCCTGCCCTTGAAATAGGTCACGTTGACCCCTTCTTTTTCCATGAAGCGAGCGTTGCCCACCAGAACCTTATCCCCGTTCATTGAACACCGCACACCACGACCAAGTACAAACTCGCAGGTCGCATGCGGCTCTGGTGTAATGCCGTAGCCTTGAGCAGCCTCGACCACGGCCCGGGCCAGGGGGTGCTCATTGTGCATTTCTGCCGTTGCAGCCAGGGACAAGATATCCTCAGGTGACTGCTTTGGAGACCGAAGGACCACTTCAACCACTTCAGGCACTTCTGTAGTGAGGGTGCCGGTTTTATCAAAACAGAAGCAGTCGGCCTTTCCCACCATTTCTAAATAAACGCCCCCTTTGATCAGGATATGATTGCGGGCTGCATTGGCAAGAGCAGCAGTTACTGCGGTAGAAGCTGCAAGCACTGTGGCGCATGGGCAGGCCATCACGAGCATAACCGTAAATGCGCGGAGGGGATCTGCTGTGAGCAGCAAGGTTCCAAGGGTAGCCACAACCCCGAGTCGAAACAACCTGACCGCAAGGACATCGGCCTGTTTCTCAACAGGTGCCCGGTTGGTCAGTGAATCTTCGACCAGGTGAAGAATACGACACAGGTAAGTCTCATCGCCAACCTTTTCGGCACGGACAAAGATGGCGCCCTGCTGGACTATGGTCCCTGCAAAAACCTGATCTTTGGACTTTCGGACCTCTGGCTCGGCTCGTCCTGTAATATGGGCTTCATCGACCAAAGCCTCCCCCTTTAGGACCACGCCGTCCACAGGGATCTTCTCGCCTGTGTGGACAGCCACTGTGTCGCCGATTTGAACCTGGTCTACCGGAATCTGCACTTCAACGCCGTCCACAAGCATGTAAGTATCCTTGGCGGCAACCTGGAGAATCTCAGCGATGGCTCTGCGGGATCGTTCAGCCACGTAATCTTCAAGGAGCATGCCTACGCGTAATATCCAGATTACCTCAAGGGCTGTGAGCGCTTCACCCATGATGATGGCAAGGACGAAAGTGGAAGCCAGGAAGGGGAAGAGGCTCAAGCTTTTCCCTTTATGCATATCGTCCAGGGCGTGACGAAACAGGGGAACACCTCCCACCGTAGCAACCACGGCCGCAAGACTGAAGACCCCTTCGGACATGGGCGATCTAAAAAGAATGCTTCGAATCAAGGTATAGGCCACGAAGGCGGTCAGGGCCACCACCTCTATCACGCGGCCAAGCAGGGATTTATCCGGCTTCGCAGTCTTGATAGGTTGGCAGACCGGACACTCGAGGCCGCAGGCAGGCCTTGCCTGCACCGGGAACGGCGCTAAGGCGCTTTGGCCGCCATTCAGGCCTCTGAGCAGAAGCGCTTGGAGAGTTCCGGAATTGGCCTTCTGCGTATCATAGACCAAGATGACGCTGCCAGTGACCGGCCGCACCTCAGCATGGTCTATCTCGGATTGGTGAGTCAGCCAGTACGAGAGCGCAGACGCCCGCTCTTCAGAAAGGCTGTTGGCCTTCACCTTCACCCGGAGACGTCCCGGAATAGCGTGGCAGACCACAAAGGCATTCGATTCTTTCAAAATGGTTCTCCTGCTGTTTTGAAGTCTCAAAACCAGTGCGCTGTAGAGACAATGATTTTATGTGCCATCCCAGACCCTATAGCCATACGTGTGTTACCTGTTGCCACAATCACAGGGCCGGAGTGACCTTTGCTGATGACCTCAACTTCTGATCCCACGTTCAGCCCCATGCTGGCCAGACGCTGCTCCATACCCCTGCCGCCCGCCAAAGAATGGACCCACACCTTCTGTCCTGTGCCGGCCATGGCCAACGGCATACTGGTTGCCATGGCTGCATCACCTTCGTGCCCCACGTTCTCATGGGGCAAAGCGTAAACCGTCGCTCTTTGTTGCATAATCACTCCTATAGCTTATTTGTGCGTACCTGAATCCGGGAGTTCAGTTCCCTTAACTGATTTTCAGTTGTTATAATTGAAGCCATCTTCCTTGTCAACAAAAATTTTCATCTGCGTAACCGTTCACAGGTTTCCCGCTTTCAGCGGGAAACCTGTGAACGGTTATTATTTTTTTTGCCATGATTTGCATTTTATTATTGATTTGCAATTGCAACTATGTTAAGCGTTGCCAAATAAAGGGCTAAGGTACCGCTAAATTTACGTGATGAGTGATTGCGTCCCGTTGTTCCGCAACTTCAAAAACAGCAGGACACAGCAACTATGACTTCCTGTGAAATCTCCTTTTTAATGCCTGATGTATCTTGCGGCCACGAGGAGGATTGTATTATAGACTTTCACATATTAAATTTCACCGCGTTATCGGTCGTCGGCGTATTACAATACAGCCTCCTCCCTCTGGCCTTGTGAAATTTAATATGTGAAAGTCTATAGCTGATTGCAGCGATCAGGTGCCTGGAATTCGATACGTGAAAAAATCTGGGGCCGGTGGCGACAATTGCGTCTCAGCGTACCTATAACTATAATATGGGATGAGACACCGACCCCGGCCCCGGATCTACTGCTTCTTCTCAGGCCAATGGCCGTTAACGTGAAAATAGGAATTTGAATCATGAAACCATCTCAAGTCTTGTTGGCCCTTGAAACCTTGATCGGCATCCAACAGCCTGTTTTTCTCTGGGGCCCGCCCGGAGTGGGGAAAAGCCAGGTAGTGGCCCAGGTGGCAAAAAGGCTCGGACGCGAATTGGTTGACGTGCGCCCCGTTCTCTTGGATCCGGTTGATCTGCGGGGATTGCCTCATATCAACGGCGATAAACGGGCACAGTGGTGCCCGCCTGCGTTTTTGCCCTCAAGCGGAAAGGGTATTTTGTTTTTGGACGAATTGAACGTGGCGCCTCCACTTGTGCAGGCCGCATGCTATCAATTGATTCTAAATCGACAGCTTGGCGAATACCGTTTGCCGGAAGGCTGGACCATAGTGACCGCCGGGAACCGTGAGACGGACAGATCTGTCACACATCGAATGCCGTCGGCCCTGGCCAACCGTCTGGTCCATTTGAACTTTGAAGTAGACCTGGAGGATTGGATTTCCTGGGCACTGGATAACGATATCCGGACTGCCATTATCGCCTTTATCCGTTTTCGACCGAAATTGCTGCACTCCTTTGACCCGCAGAGAAGCGAGAAAGCCTTCCCCTCCCCCAGGTCATGGGAATTCGTCTCAGGCATTCTGGCAGCCAGGCCCAATCCGGATGTGGAATATGACCTCATCGCTGGAACGGTTGGTGAAGGGGCGGCCGCAGAATGCACCGGCTTCATGCGGATCTATCGCGATCTACCGGATCCCGATGCTGTGTTGATGTCACCGGATACGGTAGACGTACCCCAGGAGCCGGCCACGATGTATGCCGTTTGCCAGGTGCTGGCGCGCAAAGCTAGCGAAGAGACGATGGATCCCATTGTTAGATACGCAAACCGGTTGCCTGCTGAATTCGGTGTGTTGCTTATGCGGGATTCGGTAAAAAACGACACCGCCATTGTAAACACACCGGCCTTTAGCGAGTGGGCCTCAGGCCACTCGGAAATTTTGATTTAGGTAGATGTTCAGAGGTTCAGTGTTTCCCGCTGAAAGCGGGGTGGATTTGCCCATGCAAACGAATAGTGAAGCCTATCTCAAAATGGTCAAGGCCAGGGCCGAGCTGGTTATGGATCACCCTTTTTTCGGCTCCTTGGCGTTGCGCCTAAAATTGAAGGAGGACCGCACGTGTCAAACCGCGTGGTCAGACGGCCAGGTCCTGGCTTTCAATCCGGCGTATATTGAATTGCTTCCCTTGGCAAAGGTTAAGGGGATGCAGGGGCACGAGGTTATGCATCTGGCCTGCCAGCACCATACCCGGAGGAAGGGCCGCGACTACAGGCTGTGGAACACGGCCTGCGACTATGCCATAAACTGGCTTCTTCTGGAGGCCGGGTTTGAATTGCCGGAAGGATTTTTCGATGATTCAGCCTATCATAACAAGTCTGTGGATGAGATCTATTCTGTCCTGTTGAAAAAATGGGAAGAGCACAACGGCGGAGCCGAAGGACAAGAACAAGGCCAAGAGTTGGAAGAAGGCGCTGACCGCAAACAGGACCGCGACCTGACCGAACGTGAGCAGAGCCAGGATTACGGGAGAAAAGACGAAGAGAACAACGACGAGTCTTTGCATGGTGATCCAGGGAAAAGCGGGGAGGTGCGGGACCACACAGGAGGACCGGCAGCCATCACAAGTGAGGAAAAAGACTGGAGGATCGCTCTGGGGCAAGCCCTGGCCATGGGGGATCTCCCTGCCGGCCTTGAACGCCTCTTGGGGCATCTTATGAATCCCAGGCTCGATTGGAAGACAATATTGAGGCGTTTTATTGATGCGTCAACCAGAAACGATTACTCATGGCTGCCGCCAAACCGCCGCTATGTCTACATGGGGCTACATCTACCCTCACTTCGATCCCAGGAACTGCCGGAGATAGTGCTGGCAATAGACACTTCCGGCAGTCTTTCGGAAGGGGAACTAACGCAATTTGCCGCGGAAGCCTCTGCTATTCTAGAAGATTATAACACCAAAATCAACGTGGTGTATTGCGATGCCAGGCTTGCAGGCACGGAAACCTATGAACGTTGGGATTTGCCCTTGCAACTTAGTCCCAGGGGCGGCGGCGGCACGGATTTCCGGCCGCCTTTTGAATGGGTGGAAGAACAGGGAAAACAACCGGCCTGCCTGATCTATCTCACGGACCTTGAATGCAACAGATATCCTGAAGAGCCGGTCTATCCGGTTCTCTGGGCAAGGATAGGCAACAGGGGAACGCACCCTCCTTTCGGAGAAGTGATTGAAATAGAATAATGGGCCTTTGTTCTATTTCCGGTCATTATGAATCTTGTGATTTCGGAATATTCTCGTCTCTCGCAGAGCCCACGGAGATCACAGAGTCTTTTTTTATCTCTGTGCACTCTGCGATCTCTGTGAGAGATAAAATGGCCTAAATAGGAACCAAACCCGAATAATGCTACCGAAAAAGGAGGAGGGAAACGTGCAAATTGAGTGGAGAATAGAAAAAAAGAGGGGCAATTTAAGGCCAAAACTTCATTATATAATGATACTCGAAGAATGTGAAAAAGACCTGGCCATCCCACCGGTTTGCGTTGAAAGTACGATACCTAAACCTTTGGACCATTGGCAGAGCCATTGTTATCCAGGTCAGAAAGAGCGAAATGGTTGGAAACCTGAAGAGTACTATTCTTTGTTCACCCCTGGTCACAAAACACCGGAAGTAGCAGAAACAATTTGCCTCCCCTGGCGAGCAGACAACGAATATCCTGAGATTGAGACGTCTTTCCACCGGTTGCGTGATGACTTTGAGGAATCGTTAAGACATGCTTACAACAGTCTTCCCATGGACACAAAAGGCAACATGGGCATAACACCGCAGACCAAGAAGCACATTGCGCCCGGAATAGCCGCCGCACGACTCCTCAGGGCAGTGGGAAGATGAGCAAGCTAAGAAATGGCGGTTTTTAATGCTTTACCGGGCTTGAAACGTATGCCATTGCTTGCCTTGATCTTAATTTTTTCACCTGTGGCAGGATTTACACCTTTTCTGGCTTTACGACGGTATTTGGAAAATGTGCCCAAACCAAGCAGGGTGATTTTTCCGTCCTTCTTTTTCAGTGATACCTTCACACAATCAATAAACGAGTTCACGGCCTTGTTGGCCGCTGACCTTGGGATCCCCGCATCTTTTGCCATCTGTTCAACCAGTTGTGTTTTTGTCATAATGTTTTCCTCCTCCTGTGAGATCAGTTATACTTTTCGTGCAACCCCGCGGCCCCGAGGCTTATCGCAATTGAATTGCCTTTACTGTAAGGCTTGCCGTTTGTCAATAAAAAAAATTGTAACAGGAAACGTCCAATACCCATAAGCATCAATATAGATAAGCATTCCTTTTCGTCGCCCTATCCGAACGTCCCTGCTCGTACATGGCAGTTGTCATACGGCTTTTAGGGCTTCCCCTCAAGCTGTTCGTGAGGCCAAATTATGTGTCCGGCCTTTTTTATTGATACGACATCACAATTTGCAGCATGGGCTGAATCGAGGCCAGACCTTTCAATCTTTTCCTTGATTGACAAGGGAAAGACAAGTTGATATAAATACACCCTGGCATGCAGGCAGATTCATGAAATTTGATATCTCGGCACCTATAGGCTTTAAGATAAAGATTTTGGGAAGGCTAGAGGGAGGAAGGCGTACTCGTCGTACGTTGACGACCGATAACGCATCCAAAATCTTTATCTTAAAGTCTATAAAACGTCTTGGTGGGCG
>JAUVJO010000197.1 GCA_030592345.1 Deltaproteobacteria bacterium | reverse complement strand
GATGAAAGCTCTTGTTCGTATTATAGGCAGGGACCGTTTCGATAGGAACCCCTGAAACCGTGAGTTTGTCCCCGGGTTCGACCACCCGCACGTCGCCAGAGAGCTTTCTTGCGCTACCGGCCTCAGTTACTATAACAGTGGAATCCTTTTGTATCTTTTTGACGTCCTCTGGTGAACAGTGATCATAGTGCTCGTGACTAATCAGGATGATATCTGCCTGCTCACATTCCTTGACCTGAAAAGGGTCAATAACAATCACCTTGCCGTCTCCCTTTATGAGAAAACCATCGTGCCCCAGCCATGTTATGTTTTTGACAACATCGTTTACTCCCATAATCAGTTCCTCCCTTGTTAGTATAACCGTTCACCGTTCACGGTTCACCGTTGTCCGTAGCGTGCTTTCATTATTATCCAATTGCAAGTTTTGACTTCCCACCATAACTGTCACTTATCCGGTGTCCGTCCATCTGGGATATGTGTTCATTGCCATCCCCCTGCCCGTCGGTCAACGGAAAACGGAGAACTGTGAACGGGTAGCTTTTCTGTAATCCCATAAACCCAATTACACGCTGAAAAACCGCATGGCTGGCAGCTCCAGGGCTGTCAGTTTGTTGCCGTATACAGCTCCCGTATCGATTCCGATCTTGTTGTGGAGAATCAAAGGTTCTCGGAAAGGCGTGTGACCAAATATGACACGTTTACCAAAATCAAAGTCAGAATAGATAAATTCCTCGCGGATCCACAGCATATGGAATTCCTCTTGTTCTTCAAGGGGTATGTTCGGTTTCAGGCCTCCATGGACAAAGATGTATTCATCTGTTTCATAGTACAGGCGAAGACTGTTAAAAAACTCAAGATGTTCGCGTGGTATAGGGTTTTGTGCCCTCATGCCTGCGGCTTTCATGTAACTTTCCAGCGTTGCCCCTCCGCCATTATATAAGAAGGTGGCCGCATCAGCCCCGCTAAGATATTCTTCGAGCATCAGTTCATGATTTCCCTTAAGAAAGATGACACGAGGCCCCCTTTTACCCAGATCGATCAAATAGTCCACGACCTCCTTTGAACTCGGCCCACGGTCTATATAGTCCCCTATGAAGACGAGCGTGTCCTTTGCAAAGTCAATATCTATGACGCCCATCACCGAGACCAGCTTGTCAAGGCAGCCGTGTATGTCGCCCACTGCAAATATTCTTTCCATAACTACCTGCATAGCATACCATGCAGGCTGAATGAACTACAAAACGCACAGGCCGAAACACAGAACCTAAAGACTCACTGATTCACCAAAGTACAAAGACCCGCTTTCTCTCATCCAGCCGGGTGATCCCTTCTTGAGCGGCCATTTCAATGGCCTCCCTGTACTCGGCATCGGTAATAGACCTGCGCAAGGACTCCACCTCAATAGCCCGGCCGCACGGCCTGTATTGGGCCATAATATTGACATAGGTATTTGTAGAAATCTCAGTGGCCAGGAAATGCATGACTTCTCTCGTGCCCGCCAGCCCGTCAGGAAGGACCAGGTGACGTACCAGCAGGCCTCTTTGGGCAACCCCGTGCTCATCCAGGACCAAATCGCCAACCTGACGGTACATCTCCTTGATGGCCTTACGGGCTGCTTCAGGATAATCCGGTGCGTCGCACACTGTTTCAGCCACCTTGGGATCCCAGAACTTGAAATCAGGCATGTAGATATCAAAAACCCCGTCCAGGATGGCCAGAGTGTCAACAGTGTCGTAGGCGCTTGTGTTATAAACCAGCGGGATACGAAGGCCGGCTTCGGCCGCCTTGTCAACAGCAGCCAGGATCTGAGGCACCACGTGAGAGGGGGTCACAAAATTGATGTTGGGACAGCCCCTGTCCTGGAGGGAGATCATAGCCTTGGCAAGGTCTTGTGAAGAGACCTCAACGCCTTGCCCTTCGTGGCTGATGTCGTAGTTCTGGCAGAAGATGCAAAGAAGGTTGCAACGAGCAAAGAAGATCGTGCCTGAGCCGTGTTCCCCAACCAGGGGGCTTTCTTCTCCAAAATGGCAGTTATAGCTCGATAAAATGGCGTGTTCTGCTGTCTGGCAGATCCCCTTTTCGCCAGATAGCCGATCTACCCCGCAAGCCCGTGGACACAGGGTGCAGGCATTGAGAATCTCGTAAGCCTGGCGGATCTTTTCCTTAAGGAGCCCTTGGTCGCGGGTCTTAATATATGCAGGGACAAAGGAACTCATGGCTTCCGGGTTATTTCCAGGTCATGGTTTTCAGGAAGGAATAGCGATATTCAACTTCTTGATCTTGTAGTTGAGCACGCGAGGGCTGATTCCAAGCCGTTCTGCTGCACCTTTCTGCACCCAGTTTTTGTTTTCCAGGGCATCCATGATTAACTCTCGCTCCTGCAGCTCAAGGACTTCAGGCAAGGAAAGCCCATTGCGATCCTCATCAGACAGGCGCTCAAAGCCGTTTTCGAGAATCTCTGTGGGGAAACCTGCATAGTGGAGGTCTTCCAACGAAACCACTTCCCCCTTGGAAAAGACCACTCCGGCCTCTATGATGTTCTTTAATTCACGGATATTACCAGGCCACTCATATTCCATGAACGCATCCAGCACGCCCTCTTGCCAGTGCATCGGCGCTTTTTTCATCTTCCGAGAAAAATTCTTCAAAAAGTAGTCGGCCAGCAAGGAAATATCATCATGTCTCTCTCTCAGGGGTGGCAGATTAATGTTTAAAACAGCCAGCCGATAATAGAGATCCAAACGGAATTCTCCCTTTTTCACCTGCTCCTTGAGATCCTGATTGGTCGCTGCTATGACCCGCACATCCACTTTGCGCATCGAATTTTCCCCAACCCGTTTGATCTCTCCTTCTTGTAAAACACGGAGCAGTCGAGTCTGCAAATCTACCGACAAGCTGCTGATCTCGTCCAGGAAAAGCGTCCCCCCATCGGCCAACTCAAAAACCCCCTTACGGTTTTCAGTGGCATTAGTGAAAGCACCCTTGGCATGCCCGAACAGTTCGCTCTCGATCAAAGAGCTTGCAGTTGCCCCGAAATCCACAGTGACACAACGGTTGCCCTTGCGCTTTCCATTATAGTGGATCATCTGCGCGATCAGCTCCTTGCCTGTACCGCTCTCCCCCTGAATCAACACAGTGGAATCGCTTGCCATGATACTTTCCAAAAGTGGATACAATGCCTTCATTTTGGGGCTTACGCCATATACTCCAGGGAAGTGTTTTTCGAGTTTTGAACCCACAGGTTCTTGATCGTTCCCGTTCTTTCCCAAAGCCCGTTCGACTTCTGCCAGTAATTCTTTTCCCTCAAAAGGCTTGGTTAAATACTGGAAAGCGCCATATTTCATCGCTTCGACAGCATTGGGGATCGTCCCGTAGGCAGTGAGCAAAATCACAGGGATATTCCAGCAAAGTCTCTGTACGCGACGTAGAAGCTCGATACCGTCGATCTGAGGCATCCGCACATCAGTGACAATGACATCGAACTCCTTTTCTCTCAGGTTCTCCAGGGCCTTTAACGGATCTGAAAAAGTCTCCACAAAATGTCCGTTTGTCTCCAGACGCATGCGGATCACTTCCAGTATTTTGGTGTCATCATCTATTACAAGGATGTTGGGCACTGGAGTCTTCCTTTTGTTGCTATACCTCGAAAGGTCATAAATGGCGCTTTTCTCGGTGAGTCATGAGCATCAAGAGCAAGGCGCGAAGGCGCGGAATAGCTGGCTATTGCAAGCCTGAGCAACGCGGCTATTGATGTTTATGGCCGGCGAAAAAGTGTCATTTGTGGCCTTTCGAGGTATTTACTTTTGGCAATAATAAATCTATGCTTGCCGCGTAATATTTTTCACCCCGGAAGGCAAGGGTAATCCCTTAATCCCGCCTGTGGAGGGACCATTTGGAGCAGGAAAGGCATAGCGCATGGAGCATGGAGCAAAGGCATTGCGTACATTTTCTTGATTTAGCGCTATGCTCCATGCTCCATGCTCCATGCTCCATGCCCTACGCTCGGTCCCATTAGCCGGTTAAGCCGGTTGTAAAGCCTGTAAGCAGGTTGACCGAATACCTGCAAACCTATTCCGTTTCAATGGGTTGCCTCTTTCTTTCGGTCTCTTCCTGTATCTCTTCCAACTTTTGTATCTGGTACCTTAAGGTCCTTATCTCTCGAGCCTGCACTCGTGCACGCAGGGCCAGTCTAATCTGTTTCTCAACGAACTGCAAGATCTTGGCAGCATTCCCTCCATAGGGGCCGGTATGATATTTCCGAACATAGTCTCCGAAGTAGGCCCTGCAAGCCTCCATCCCAGCCAGGTCGTCCATCTCGTAAAGCATGATAATGCCCAGATAGAAGCCTGCTTCTTGAGCCACCCTCGGTCTGGTATCTTGTTTCACCACTTCATTCAAGATCTTTTGGGCTGTGTTGTATTCTCCGCGCTTTAGGTGTTCTAACGCCTGCTGAAGCCGGGCCTGACTACCAAACCCTTGGTCGGACGGTTCGATAACCTGTTTTCCAAAAAGGCCTGCTGTTAAAGTTGGGCTACAGGAGGAAGAAAGCGCAAGGGTCCCCACCAGAATCAATAACCAGATCCAAGCCTTATACCAGGGTTTTTCTCCCGGATTGCCTGCCAGTCTCCTGCCCATCAGTCAGCCCCGCTAAAGAGGATGACCCATGACACGTTCCAGAGGGGCCTCCTCCAGCTTCTGGTCGTCCTTTTTCCGTACACGATCTTGAGGCAGCGTGAAGACAATAGTGGTTCCCTTTCTTGAGGATTCTCCTATCCTGATAGTTCCCCCATGGCCTTCGACAATGTACCTCGTAATGGCAAGCCCTAACCCGCTTCCCTTGCCTCGGCTTGTTCCCCTTTCGATCTGATAGAACTTGCCAAACACCCTTTTCCACTCTTCTTTTGGAATCCCCCTTCCCGTGTCGGAAATGCTGACCTCCAGCCATTGCCTCGGTGGGCCCTGGCCGGGATCTTCTTTGCTACGGAAAGGAATAACCTTTTTTCTCATATATTCCGCTTGCACGGAGATCTTCCCCCCGCGAGGGGTAAAATGAATTGCATTGTTTAGCAGGTTGGCGAGCACTTGTCCCAGCCGTTCGGAATCTCCGAAAAGACGGGGCAACGGCTCGGGATCATATGTCGCAGAGAGAACAATCTCTTTCTTGTCGGCCTGCAGGCGAAGGGTGCTCAATTTTTCTTCCAGCAGGCGATGAAAATCAAACAGGCTCTCATGCATGGAAACCAACCCACCCTCCATGCGAGTGAGGTTCAGGATATCATTGATAAATTCGGCGAGTTTCTTAGTGCTGGCGGCACTGATGTCAAGCAGATGTCGCTGTTTCGGTCTCAAGGGTCCGACCGCTTCTTCCAGCAACAGATCCACGGCTTCCTTCATGGAGGTCAAAGGTGTCTTGAGTTCATGGGAGACAATAGCAATAAAATCCGACTTCATATCATCTAATTTCTTAAGCTGATAGGCCATCTCGTTGAAATCATCTGCAAGGCGTCCCAGCTCGTCGTGCGTTGACAGATCCACCCGATGGGTAAATTTGCCTTCTGCAACCTCCTTAATCCCCTTCCGCAACAGATCTATGGGTTTGGTAATCGCGCGGATCAGGAAAAAGGCCAAAAGGCCCCCGGCAAGAAGGGAGATACCCGCCAGGTAGACGCCTATGTGGATGGTCCTTCCTTCCAACTGATTCATCTGCGCAACACGAAGGTCCATGCGATCCTGATTGAGCTGCATAAGCAGATGGACCTCTGCTAAAGGCAGATCAGATACCCCTTCAGTGGCGGCAGTGTTTTTGCGGTCCGAAAAAGAAACGCTCTCAACATAAGCCTCAAAACGTTCTTTCAGGCTTATCCATGCCTTTTTTTCAGGCTCAGAGAGTTCCAGGTCCTCCAGGCGTGCAAGGTCCAGGCGTATCTGCTCGGCATTCTTGTAGAATTGTGATCTATATTCTTGTTTACCGAGCAGTGAATATTTTCTGTGATTGCCGTCCAAGGAGATCAGCCCGTCGAGCACACAGCGTTCAATCTCTCGGGCCTTAAAATCTTTTCCTACGATCAGTGTGGTGATTTGCTTGGAGTACCAGACCACACCCAAGGCAAAAGCAAAGCTGGCGAATACAAAAAAGGCTATCAGCCCCGTAAAAAGATACACCCGGAAGCGATACCCTTTTTTCTTAAGCCAAACGATCATCCCCGAGAGCGTAATCGCAGATAGCGCCTTGCCTGTAAGGCTGGTCTTAAGCCCGGTCATTTTTAATATCGCCAAAGCCACACGTTTCTCCCCTTAAAATCTTCCGCAGAATCTATAATGTAATCTTTGGGGCTTGGTCAAGGAAAACATTTGAATCCACAGATTTCGCAGATTACACGGATTTTCCTAATCCTTAT
>JAUVJO010000016.1 GCA_030592345.1 Deltaproteobacteria bacterium | reverse complement strand
GTACATTTTGATTGCGCCTTCCTGTACCTTGTCGATGCCTTTTTTCTTGCCTTCAGAGAGATCCTTTGCCTCACCCGGATTTTCGATAATATGCGGGGTGACAAAGATGAAAAGGTTAGTCTTTTCTTGACCCCTGGAGTAGGCTTTGAAAAGCCAACCCAGGACCGGGATATTGCCGAGACAAGGAACCGCAGAAGTCCCGCTGCTGATTTGTTCCCCGACAAGTCCGCCAATAACCACGGTGTGTCCGTCCTTGACGACAACCGTCGTATCTGCGGACCTCTTAAGCGTCGTTGGCCTGAATTGGGCGGTCTTGTCACTCCCTGATTTTTTTAGTTTGATATATTCCTGGAAAATCTTGAGCCGGACAAAGCGTTCCTGGTTGATCTGCGGGGTGATCTTGAGCGTGACACCTACGTCCTTATATTCGTATGTCTGGTATTGCTGGTCGCCAGTGGCCTCCTTGGTCAGGTATGGAACATTCTCTGCAACCTTGATTTCGGCTTCTTCGTTATCTGTGGTTAAAATCTGGGGCGTTTGAAGGATATGCACGTCCGAATCCGACTCATAGGCCCGCACCATGGCTGCCACGGTGGGAAACGTTATCCCCCCAACCTTGATCCCTTCGCCCAGGATGCCCAATGCAAGCCCTGCGGGCAGACCACCAGTAGCAGCAGCAGCAATCATGCTTGTCGTACCAGGCCTAGAGGCTGCAACGGCTCCGATCTTCCGGTCTTCGTAAGTGCCGATTTCGTCTGCTGCCTGCCACTCTACACCGATTGTGAAATCCTTATCTGCTTTGACTTCCATAATCAGGGCCTCGAGGTAGACCATGGGCCGTGAGATATCGAGCTTCGTGATGACATCTAAAAGAGTAAGGTAGTCTTGCTTGTTTGCGGTGATGACCAGGGAATTGGTCGCCTTATCGGCCACGATCTGAACATCCTTGGAAATCACGGGCGCTTTGCCCTTTGCCTGCGCCTTTCCTTCCTCCTTGGAAGGAAGGGCTGTCAAGACCTTGGAAAGCTCTTCGGCATCAGCGTACTGAAGATAGTACACACGGATGTCTCCCGCACCCCGCGGGGTTTCCTGATCCAATATCTTGACAAGCTGTTTTATCCTCAAGGTGTCATGTTCGCTCGCTGATATGATCAGTGAATTGGTCCGCTCGTCAGACACGATCTGGATCGCAGGGGCCAGAGCAGCCGGGCCTTTTGCCTTGCCGCGGCTCGAAGGACGTCCCCGGGTCTGAAAGATAGATGTTAAAGTCTTGGTCATAACAGATGCGGTGGCGTGTTCAAGTGGAACCACTGATATCTCTTCACCAATGCCCACCACGTCAATCGCTTTGATAATAGTAAGCAATCGCTCAATATTGGAAAGCACGTCCGTAACAAGGAGCATGCTTGTAGGCGGATATGAAACAATAACGCTGCTCTTGGATATCAAGGGAGCAAAGAGCCTTTTCAAGTCATCGGGGTTGGCATAAGCAAGGCGAATCACCTGTGTAATTACCTTGTCTTCGGCAGTCGCAGCTTCTTCCAGCAAGCGTGTTTCAATGTTTTTGCCTCGAGCCACAACAGATGGTACGATCTTGACAAGGCTCCCGGATGGCACTGTCGCAAAACCGTGCACCTCCAGGACCGATTCAAAGATTCTGTAGGCCTCATCCACGGAGATCTTTGTTGGAGACACAATGGTTACCTTGCCCCTGACCTTTTCGTCAATTACGAAATTTTTTCCGGTGACCTCACTCATGAACTTGATAAAGAGTATAATGTCAACATTGTCGAAATCGATTGTCACGAATCGATCTTTCGGTTCTTTCTTGCCTGTGGGGCCTTTAGCCGGAGTGACCTCTTTTGCCTTGGCCTTGACAGGAGTTTCCGGCTTTTTTGTAGCCGGGGGCTTCCGGCGTGGCGATACCGCCTTTTCTTTCTTGACTGGCCCTTCTGACGTAGCAGGAGGCTTTCCCGCAACCTCTTCCTCTGACAGGCGCACTGCCTCGACTCCTACGGTATGTGTCAGCACAAAAAGACTGATAAACACCAGGTACAGGCTGACATGGATTAAGCTATGATTCTTTATGGATGATCTTTTCATATTCGGTATGTCCATATAAGTTTTGCAAATCTTTATCTATACTTGCCCACTCCCGTACCGCTTCGTCTACTGAAATCGCCTTCTTGAGGAAAAATAGACTTCTATCCACATCATTTTGTAAGGCATAAAGACATGCTAGATTATAGTAAGGATCTACATAGCCCGGGTCTATCCGCACCGCCTCCTTGAACATCTCTCTGGCTTTAGCGTAGTTTTTTTCTTTAATATAGATCGCTCCGAGATTGTTCAAAGCTGAAACATGATTAGGCGAACGTACCAGAGCAGCTTCATACAATTTCTTGCCATCGTCAAGCCGACCTTCTTTCTGAAGGGTCAATGCCTCGCTGTAAAGTGTACTCGCTTTATCAGGCATTGACTTGCTTGCGACGGCCTTAGCTGCTTGTCCTTCTTTGCCCCCTTTCTTGTGGGCAGGTAGTAAAGCCGCATTTTTCTTTTCTTGTCTGTCCGTGGAGACTTGAGGCTTCGAATTATCCCTATCTGAATGCGATCCAAATGCCTTGCCAGAGTTAAGGCGATCAGGAGACTTCGGTTTTGCCTGATAATGAGAAACCTTTTTCTCTTGCTGAGACGTCCGCTCGCTCGGCGGACGTAACCATGAATACGATAAAAAGGCAACAACAATGGCAACCCCGGCCACCACCAACCACTCTCGTTTGAACCTGCGTGGTTTGTATCGATGGGTCGGCCACAGATTGCCACTCTTGCCGGCAAGTAAATCTTTTTCCTTCTGTGCCTTTCTCAGGGCTTCATGAATGTAGCTCATTCGTTATTCGTTATTCGTTATTCGTTATTCGTTATTTGTTATTCGTTATTTGTTATCCGTGTGCTCTTTGTGTTAATACGTTGCCCCATCAATTCTTCAATCCCTGAATTCTTCAATCCTCTCAACTTTAGGCACTTTAGCTCACTTTAGTCACTTAATTTTATCCAGCCACCTGATATAATAACGCCTTGGTACGGGTGCCTACTATCCCGTTGGCTTCTACCCCCAAAATACGCTGAAACCTCCTGACCTCCTCAATCGTGGCGCTGTCATAAATGCCTGTGGGTTCAACTGAATACCCCATCTCTTGAAGCATCTGTTGTACTTTCAAAACACTTGGCCCACGCATTCCCTCAATCAGCCGCGTGTTTTGAAGCTCACACGGATAGACCCACGACATCTCTCTATCCCAATGGGCCAGGATATAATCCTCAGTAACTGGCCGCTCAGCACCATCCGCATCCAGGGCAATTGCGCCGTCGGTGGTTATCTCCCGGATCAAGAGGTAGTTTGCCTGATTAGTGTTTTCTACCCTAATGCGCAACCGAAGAGGCCTTCGAAACATGCGATAAAGCTGAGGGGGGGCTTCGAAAGAGAAAAGACCCGGATAAACATCGCCAGCGGCAAAACTGTCCTCTGCCGCCTCAACATTGAAAAGCTTAAAGAGCCCGGCCAGGCTGGCCCGATTATCAAGTGTTAAGCTGGCCGCCCGTTGTAGCCCTGTCACGGATTCGTTTTGGGCTTGTAGGGGTTTGTGTTCAAGCGATTTATTCTGAATCAAATGGGTCTTTTCAGGCACGACAGGTCTGCGCACAAAGCTCTTATTTTGAGCCACAGCCGCTATTTCAATGCCTGAAAACAGCCCTGAGATACCATCCCTGAATTGCCACCCCACGAAGCTTACCAGAATCAGCGCTAATAACAGGGCTGCTGCCGGTGCAATCCTTTTAGGCAACCACTTAGGTCGGAAGCCCCGCTGACTGTTTTCATTGTTGAACTCACCACTGAACTCACCATCTATATCATTAATTGCCCTAAGGACCGTGTCCTTGCTTATTACCATTTCGTTTCGGCAGTAAGCAATGAGCAGGGCGCGGTCGCAAACCGAATTGATCCGTCTTGGGGTCCCGTGAGAATAGTCATGGATGGCATTCAATGCGCTGTTTGTGAACTTAATGTTCCCGTGACTGCCGGCAACGACCAGCCGATGTTCCACGTAGCTCTGCATTTCCTGGCGATCCAAGTTCTCGAGCTGGTACCAGACGGTGATCCGGTCGTTGAGCTGTCTCAGGGCCGGGGCGGCCAGGAGTCCTCTCAATTCCGGTTGTCCTACAAGGACGATCTGGAGCAGCTTTTCCTTCTCGGTTTCCAGGTTGGATAGCATCCTGATTTGCTCTAAAACGGACGGCGAGAGGTTCTGTGCCTCGTCAAACACCAGAACCGCATTCCCTCCGTCGCTGAAATTTTTCAGCAGGAACTCGTTCAGGCGGTCAATCTGCTCCTTTCTGCCTGTTTTTTTGCTCCCGTTATTGATCCCGAATTCCTGGTTGACTGCTTCTATGAGCTCAGTTTCTGAAATACACGTATTGAAAATAAGGGCAGTCTTAGTTGAGTCATCTGCCTGATTGAGGAGGCTCCGACAAAGGGTGGTTTTGCCAATACCGATGCCACCGACAATAACAATAAAACCCTTTCTTTCGTTAATGCCGTATAGAAGGTGATCAAATGCCTCGTTGTGGCTATGACTAAGAAAGAGATATTTGGGATCTGGTGTCAGATTGAACGGGTTTTCCTTGAGACCGAAATAGGTATCATACATTTGATCCAACACCTCCTCACTTAAAATTGTAAGTCAGGGTCTTATTTCTCCCACGTCGCGAAATATCGACGGAAACGGAAGAACCCGATTTCAGCTCTTCATAAAATCCCATGATATCGTCCGGGCTGCCGATAGGCTTTCCGTTTATCTTTTGAACCACATCACCGTTTCGAAGCCGCATCTTTGTAAAAATGGTGTTGGGCTTCACATGGCTAAGCATCAACCCGTCGGCCTTGCCGTCCTTGTAATGCGGTCGTACGCGAATTTGAGTGAGGATTTCATTAATATTTCCAAGTGACTCTGTCACTATAGAACGGTCAAGGGTTATGGCCCTTTCAGGGCGGGACCGTGGTGGGCCACCAGGCAATGCCCTTTGTCTTGACCTCGATGATCTGGGCTTGTCTTCCATCTTCAGGATCTGATTGTTATTGCCAACCCGCAGGACTACTTTACCTCGAAGGATCTTAACGATCGTGGCATCTTCGATACTATCTCCTTCTTTGTAAAGAGATTGCGTCCTTTTGGCACCTTCCTGGATGACCGCCACGGCATTTCGACGATCACCGCTCACGGTCCCCAGGAGCTCTATGTTCAAGGCAGTGGGTTCTAGATCTTCGGTCTTGAATTCCTCTGACTTGTCAGCAGACTTTGGGACAGGCCCCAATAAACCCCTGTTCATGGCCACAACATAATGGTCAAAGGCTTGCCTCTCTTCCAGTGCGGCTCTCTTCATAAAATGTTCAGTTGAGATTCCATCTGTTGTCACATCCGCGAGCCTGGAGCCTGCAAGCGTGTAAAATATGTCCACACCGCAGTAGATCACGACGCTCAAGACTATAAGATTAAGGAGCGTATAATAGCGCGAATTCAGTAACACGAATCAATCCTCTTGCTGGATACTGGACACTGGATACTGCTTACCGCTTACTGCTTACTGCTTACCGCTTACTGCTCAGCCCCTTGTCAGATAAAGCTGACCAAGGGTTGAGCAACGGTTCCACTAATACTTATTCTAAAATCTCCCCGGTTCTTTAACATGGAAGAAAACTCCTTGACTTCCACTGTCAAGTCCAATTTGCTGTTGGCAAGGTTTGGGGCTAAATTGATGTCCCCTGACACACTGCCTTCGATCTCTTCGCCGCTGAAATCAAAACGAACAAGAGAAATTCTTTGTTTTTCCATGACCATTTGGGCGTCTATGCGGCCAAAATGGATAGATTCCATACCCAGGAAGGGTTGGGCAAGCTGAAGGCTGCTATCGAGAATCGAAAAATTTCCCTCACCAGAACCATCGATAAACTCTCCAGCACTGCAGACATAGACCACCGTACCGCTCATGGTACCTGTCAGCTCGCCTTGCAGCCATTTTTCCAGTTGTGGATACTGGTCAAGACGCACATCTATTATCTCTATCTCTGACTGAACAGGTCCTTTTAAACTGAATGTTTGAAGTGAAATGACACCCTGAATATTGCCCCCGTATGCCTCGCAATCAAGCCGAAAGGCAGGCCTTCTGAGTGTCAGAGATCGCATACTGGGCATTACCATGAAACTGTCGGCGCTAAAAACAGAGAACTCAGGCATTTCCTTGAGACTCAGATCGGCATTTTCAAGTTTCAAGCCAAAAGGCAATACCGGCCGTACGCCATGAACCTTTAAGCCCAGGGCTGGAGCAAGCCTGCTCGTTGATCCTTCCAAATACTCTCGAATCACCTCAGCAGGAAAAGATAAGTACAGACAAACGCCGCTCAGGAACATAGCAAAAACAAGGTACCCGATCCATTTTCTGTAGTTTTTCATTTCAACAACTCAACCGACTAAGCAGGTTCAACCGTTGAAACCTGTAGCGTAGCATCCACATATCCGGTTTTTTCCTTGTGCTTTTTAACGGAGATCCTCTTGATCCTCACGACGTTCTTCGGGTCTTCGACCCGATAGAGGTAGTCAAAGAGCTGTGGCATATCGATCGCCTCAAACTGCATCTCAACCGACGATGTCTTGTATTTTCCCTTTATCTGGGTCGCTGAGGGCTTTATATACTTGATACGGTCCTTGAGGCCGGCTTCGCTTGCAAGCCCCTCAAGGAGTGAAAACAGAGTAAAACCCTTCTCCCTCTTTGCAAGGGCCGCATTAATACCTCCCGAGTTTTTTTGCAGGCACTGGTACTCAGCACTCAGGGCCATAACCTCTTTCAGGCGTTGCTGATCGACGTGAACGCTTTGACGCAACCTGGCTCGACTTGAAAAAAAGGGAAAAACAAGAAAATAGAAAAATACAAAGAGCACGACCAGGCAAGCGCCGGCAGATACAATAATTTTTTCATGTCGAGAAAGTCTTATATTTATTTTTTTCACTTTCGCCCCATTACTAGTTCAAATCGAACCCTGTTACCCGTGCGGTCAAGCTGAGCAGAAGCAATAGCCACATCCTTAAAGTAGCCTGATTCCTGCAAGCCGTTCTTAACGGCATCAACGGTCTTGAATTTGTCCGTAAGGCCTTTTAGCCGAACACGGTCTTCGTCAATAATAAGGTTTGCAACATCGACGTCCGCTGTTTTGGGGATACGCAACGCAATATCTCTCAAGACGTCCACCACCGCTCCGTGAACTGAAGAATCAGTCGGTAACACCATTGATTCCTTGGCCTCACGCAACTTCACCTTCATCTGTTGGGCTGGTTCTACAATACGTGTCACCTCAGGAAACGTATTCTTGAAAATCGCGGTAATCTCTTGTTGCAGTTGGTCATGACGTTTGGAAACTGTGTGGTAATCCGCATAAATGTCGGCTACGAGGGCCAAAAGGATGATACCAGCACAAATGGCAAGCCTCTTAATATCATCTTTGAACTGGTCAAATTTCTTGTGTTTTTTGAATTCGTCCACCCTGAAGTCAAAACTCTCACGGCTCTTGGTATCTCTAAGAGCCAGGGCAAGAGCTGAGTTCATCAAGAGCGGATTCCAGCTCTCGGAAGCCTCTTCTTGTATTTCCAGGGCGGGCTGAGGCTCTGTCAAATCAACCAGATCTACGGGCAGTTCAAGAAAGTCCTGGAGCATAGACGCCATTCCGGGATAGAGGGCTCCGCCACCGGTCAGGAAGACCTTTTCAGGATTGACATCTTTCATCACCCGATACCGAAAGGCATGGAGCGTATTACGGATTTCTTGGCAAAAGGACTGAACCGCCGGCCGAACGACATCCGTGAACTCCTCTACACCTCCCCGACATTTCAGCTTCTCCGCTTCCTCGTGGCTGACTTCTTTTGATTTTGCAATAGCCTCCGTTATCGTGTCACCGCCAATGTGAAAGGAGCGCACCAAGGCAACGCTTCGCCTGGAAAACAAAATGACCGAGGTCGCCCTTGAACCCATGTCGATGAGAAGGGCGTCTGACGGCACATGGTCGTGTTTAGCGAGCTGAACCGCGGTTGGAACACCGCTCAGGTCCACTACATCCGGATCAATTTGATGCGCTTGAAGCACATCAAAGTACTGTGCAAGTGCTTCCTGCCGGATCGATGCAGACAGGACCCATGGTTGCTCAGAATGCTCGGTGACAACATAATCGGTGGTCAGTGCTTCCACTGAAAATGGAAGCATCGGTTCAAGTTCGTAACCAATTGTGCGCCCGATCTTTTTCTTGTCCTTAAATGGCATGCTAAGGTTTCTGAAGGATACGCGATCAACAGGAAATGATGCGATGCACCCCCCCTCGCCGTCAAAAGGAATCTCCTCAAAGAGGGCTTTCAACGCGTCTTCCAGCCCCTTGTCTTGATCAATGTCAACCCGAGCGCAGGCAGTCAGGTGATAACCCTTCAGGCCCCCTGTGACCTGAACTGCTTTAACAGAAAAATCCCCTATGTCGAGTCCGAGTATCTGGTCAGTCATGACTATTCTATTTTCCAGGATAAGATCTGAAAGTCTTGCTTATCCGGATCCCGTTTTACCACAGCCTTAACGCTCTTGGTAACATCTCCAAAATGGCCAATAGACGTAACCTGAAAGTGGCTACTCTTTGTCGTGATAATCCCTTTAGGAATTTCTATATCTCCGGGCACGGCTTCGCGGTACCATTTCGAATCACTGAGCCGATCCTCGTCCGCATCAATCCTGTAGGTTGCCATGTCCTCGGCCATAACCTTGGTCATTTCCTCGTTCAGGGACATAAGTACCATTGGGTCAGCCTTGGGGAATTTTGGGTCGGCAGTATTGATGTTGATCTTTCCATCCTCCCCAAAGACACTGATATGTGGTGCGATGCCAGGCCGGTCCTCTGTTCCGTAAAAGAGTTCGGGAGTTATTCCCTTTACAAGTAGCAGCTCTTCAGGAGAATCCAAGGGCCCATTCTTGCAGTGATAGGGTCTTTCCAAGGACATGTAGTAGTCATCCTCTGCACCGGAGAGTCTAATGAAATCATCTTCTTCATCTGCCTTGTCGATCCAGTCCATGACAGAGTCCCTTATCGTATTAACCTCTTCCTGCTCGAGCCCGAATTCCTCCAGTGCCAAGAACTTCTCGAATATTTTCTCTAACTCGTGGTTGTCCGCCAACTTGTTGATCTGGATCTTGCCTGACAGATCCTCGATCTGCAACTCAAAATAGCCACCAGCAAGGAGTGCTTGTGAACCGGCAGAGACTCCGGCGAGATACTCGACATCAGCCCACTGCTCACTAAGTGTATCCACCTTTTTGTCATCTGCCATCAGCATGGCAAGGCCATAGGAAACCCCTGATTTTGCAGCGTACAGGGCCTTGAGCCCGTGGCCAATATGGCCTGCTGATACCACGTTGGTGCGCATATTTCTGTTAAACTCAAGTGTCAACGCAACAATCAGGCTCACGATCAGGATTGTGAGAATCAGGGCCACACCGCGGGTGTTTCGAAAAACATCTGCCGAATTCAGTGCCTTCGCGCTTACCTTGAGACCCAGTACTCCAGCATTGCAGGCGTTTACAGGTTCAGAGTTCACCGTTCCGGGTTACCTTTACCTATTATTCCAGTACTCCATCATTCCATCTAAAGTGAGCGGTTCAAGGTTCAGGGTTCAAAGCTTATAGTCTGCTGATATCCTTAACTTTATTCATGGCGATTGAGGCATGATTCAGGTTAGCCTCTTTCACCCATTGGGTGAAACATGACATTTGCACCTATCAACGTGTTTTCCTTTTGCTGATCCCGCTTTGCAGCGGGATTAGGGCGTTTCAACCCGGAACCTTGAACGCTGAACCGCTCAACCCAGGTTCCATCTATCTTGCTAGCAGCGCCACACTCGAGGCGAATTTGAGAGGGTTCTCAGAATCTGATGGGTTTACAAACTCAAGTGAGAATGAAACTATTCTGGGTATATTCTCCTCCACTAATGACGGGTCCCAGTTGTCGTGTTCGTCACCTTGAGCGTCATAATACGTAAAATTGACCGACATCAGGTTCTCGCATAGCGGCAGCCCGCCCCTACCTTCTTCTGCCTCCACCTCTGTCAGCGGCCTGTCGCTTCGATAAAGAACAAGGCCTTCACCGCCCTCGTCTTTTTCCACGTAGTAGCTAATCTCAGCGGTCCCACAAGGAAGATCCTGCTCGCCCAAGACAAGGTGCGATCGAGATAAGAAGCGCAACGTGTCGGCGCTATTGCCTTCGATCTCGCTGTCCTCACCTTCGAATTCAAGGGCTTCATCTTCTGATGTTGCAGGGCCTGCTGCTTTGTTTTCATGGACGAAGGCGGACCCTAAATCCTCGATAATCCTTTCAAAAGCGATTCTAGCCATCTGGTAGATTTCGGCCTGGGATTCGGTTTCACGCACGATCCGCAAGACCCCGGTATAAGAACCAAAGACAGTGGAAAGGACAATCACAAGGATAAAAATAGCAATCAATATTTCCAGCAGGGTGAAGCCCTTTTGGTTCATGGGATGACACCTCGGGATTCTTACAACTCTCTGTAATCATATATTTTTGCCATGAATATGATATAGTGAAATATTGGAATATTTATGGTTATATTTTCATAATTTTAGTTCACTTGAGTTCACTTTAGGCACTTGCAACTACAATTAACATACAATTAATATTAAATACATTAACGCATCAGAGATGTCAACACCTTATCTGATATTATTGTAAAAAAAATTGCCCCATTGAGGCCATTACACAAAACAATCTGAAGAAGCTAACCGCTATATTGAGGGCTTGATGCAGGATAACAACGCGGAATCAAATGATTTTTTTATTTTTTTAGCGTGGCGCCTTATGCCGCGCACTCTGACGGGGGCAAACCAATATTGTGCCAATATCCCGCTGATTACCAGAAACCGTGTGGAAAAATTGGACAAGGACCACATTTTTTCTGTTATAGACTTTCACATATTAAATTTCACAAGGCCAGAGGGAGGAGGCTGTATTGTAATACGCCGACGACCGATAACACTGTGAAATTTAATATGTGAAAGTCTATACCTTCACTTTGTCACAAACCGATAGTAGTTCAGACGATACTGGTATTTGTCACCCTCACCCCAGTATAGCCTTAGAGCGATCTTTTTAACATGGTCCGATACCTCTTCGAATCCCTCTACCGTAACGTCACTTACCTCCGATTCCCATCGATAGCCGGGAAAATCTTCACCAAAGTCACCTGAATCAGAAATCAAGGATTCGGCATCTTTAGCCTCGAATTCTGCCATTTTGCCCTGGGCAAGGAAAACGACCGTGGTCGTAAACTTTGCCTCATTGGCCAGTGACACGCTTTGGGACTGGGACCCCAAAGCAGCCACCAAGGCAATGCTAATGATCGCTGTGGCAATCATCACTTCTAAGAGCGTGAAACCGGAGGATCTATATAGTATTTCGGAATTCGGATTGCGGATTGCGGAACGAAACGGAGCATCGTTTCCAAATAAATTCATAATGTGTCATTTCCACCGGCGCTCAAAATGACCCCGCAATTTGCGGGGTTGAAACTGTTTGCGAGACCTTCAACTTTAGGCACTTTAGCTCACTTTAGCTCACTTTAGCTCACTTTAGGCACTTTAATCACTGAATGTTTCCTATCTCCACATACCTGTCGTAGGTCTTGATACGATTCAGAAATGGGCTCAACACGATTGTGTGCGCTCTATCGTCTTTGGCCCCAAGATGAATCACTGCTTGTTCAACGTATCCTTTAGGGGTAAAGCGGATAAGCGTCTGACCCATGTTTTTCTTGCCGGCCCCCCTGCGGCACACATCCAGGATGCGGATCTCTCCGGGTAATCGGGACGCCTTTTGACGAGCCTCTGAACGGTCTTCAACGGTCATGGCGTCCCACGCTACCCACCATCGATTCGATTCCATGTCAAGATGAAGCTCGTAGACCTTTTGTTCTCGAATCGCGTTGTTTCTCAAAGTCTTCACCGTACCGATCATACGACGGGTGGCAGCCTTTAGATCATCGGACAACAGGGCATGCTCAACTCGCGGTACTGCCAAGGCCAGCATTATACCGATCAGGAAGACAACAACTGTCAGTTCAACAAGCGTGTACGCCTTGGACACTACTCCAGTTCCCAGCTATTAATATCCTCATTTTCGTCCTCACCGCCTGGTTGTCCGTCCTTACCGTATGAAATAAGGTCAAGATCGCCATAGAGACCAGGTGAGAGGTAGACGTACTCATTATCCCAGGGGTCCTTGGGCACCTTTCCTTTTTCCAGGTATCCACCCTTGCGCCAGTTTTTGGCAAGTTCGCCTACTGCCGGGGCTTCCACCAATGCCTGCAGGCCCTGCTCAGTGGTAGGGTACGACCCGCTGTCGAGTTTGTATAGTTTTAAGGCCGTTTCGATGCTTTCCATCTGGACTCTCGCCTTCATGCGTCGTGCCTCTTCCGGCCTTCCCATGATCCTTGGGATTATGAGTCCGGCCAGGATACCCAGGATGACTATGACCACCATGAGCTCAATTAAGGTAAAACCCCTCTCAGAGCCAGTTCTATTTCGCATAATAACCTCCTCCAAACAGGAAAGTGACTAAAGCTCACTTTAGCTCACTTTCCAAATTCTCTTCCTACCGTATCATCTGGTTCATTTCAAAAATAGGGAGCAGTATAGACACAACAATAAACCCGACGACAACTCCCATTGCCAGGATCATAATCGGTTCCAGCATGGAAGTCATGGCCATGATCTGAGATTCTACTTCCTTCTCATAGGTGTCTGCAATCTTATCCAGCATGGCCTCCAGCTCTCCGCTCTGCTCGCCAACCGATATCATCTGGACAGCAATTGAAGGAAACCAAGGGCTTTGCCCAAGGGGGGCGGCCAGGCTTTTCCCCGCTTCGATCTCCTCGGTAGCATTGTCTATTGCCTCAGCAATCAAGATGTTGTTCACAATATTCCTGACGATGTCAAGACCAGCTAAGAGTTGAACACCGCTTTCAAGCAAGGTCCCAAGGGTGCGGGCAAACCGGGCCAGGGCTATCTTTTGGTTGATGTTACCAAGGACAGGAATCCGGAGCTTGATCTTATCCCAGATATAATGACCTCTTGATGTCTTTATAAACTGTTTGACTGCAATGACAAGGCCCACGCAGACCAGCACGACAATCCACCAGAAGGACTTCAAAAAACTGCTCACGGTGATCAACACGACCGTGGGCAAGGGCAGGGTCTGATGCATGTCGCTAAAGACCTGGGTTATATTGGGCACAACAAAGGCAATCAAGAAAAAGAGGACCATGCTTCCGATAAGAGACATGAAGACCGGGTAGGCCAGGGCCGCCTTGAAACGCCCCCGCAGTGCGTGTTGATGTTCGCCATACTCTGCCAGACGAGCCAGTACCACATCAAGGGAGCCTGAGGCCTCACCGGCCCTGACCATGTTCATATAGATGTTTGAAAATGATCTCGGATGTTGAGACAGGGAAAATGCCAGACTGTTTCCTTCGTTGACAGAATCCTTGATCTGGGCCACAATTTTTTTCAGCAACGAATTTGTTATCTGAGACCCCAAGGCATCCAGGGCTCCCACCAAGGGAACGCCTGCCGCCAACAGAATGGACAGTTGCCTCGTCATGACAGAGATCTCTCCAGGCTTCACTCTCTTGAAAAGACCAGAGACCGAGAAAGGACCCGAGGGAAGACCCCTTGGCGAGGAAACAGAAACCTCTTTAACCTCCACCGGGAACTTACCCGAGCCTCTAAGCTTCTGCCGGGCTACCACGGCGCTATCGGCATCAATGATGCCATTGAGGTTCTTGCCAGACGTATCAAGTGCTGTGTATTCGTAAACAGGCATAGGGTGTTTTAGTTTGTAATGGTTTTCAGCCTCTCGGGTAAATAAAACCGGCCTCATGTCTCGCATAACGCATAGAGCATAGCGCATAGAGCAAGATCAAGAAAAAAGTTGCCCTATGCTCTATGCGCTCTGCGCCATGCGCTAAAACATCTTAACAAAACCGGTCACCTATTTCAACTCTGCAAAATATGCCAAATATTCCTGATTGCCCTTTGGGCCGAGAATAGGGGAGGGGGTAATTCCTAGTTGGCGGAGTTGCGAGTCACCAAACGCCTCGGTAAGGTCTTCAATGACAGCTCGATGCAAAACTCGATCACGGACAACGCCTCCCTTTCCAACCAAACCTTTTCCCACCTCAAACTGGGGCTTGATAAGGCAGATGATCCGGCGAGGCCGCCTCAAGAATTTCAAGACAGCAGGAACCACGATCTTGAGCGAGATAAACGAGACATCAATACAAGCGAGGTCCACAGGGTCTCCAAACACTGATTCGTCAAGATGACGGATGTTGGTCCGCTCTATCACGCTGACACGCGGGTCGGACCGCAATTTCCAGTGAAGTTGGCCATAACCCACATCCACTGCTGTGACATGTCTTGCACCGTGCTGGAGAAGACAATCCGTGAATCCTCCAGTCGAAGCCCCTACATCCAGACAGCTTAAGCCATTGACATCAATCTTGAATGCCGCGAGAGCCGCTTCCAGCTTGAGGCCGCCGCGACTAACATACGGTATTGGCTTTGCTGTGAGCCGGATGCTCGCATCCTCAGGGATTGACATCCCTGCCTTCACCATCCTTTGGTCATTAACCCAAACCTCGCCGGCCAAGATCAGCGCCACGGCCCGCTGGCGACCTTGGACAAGGCCTCTTTCAACCAGGAGCACGTCCAAACGTCGGCTATCAGCCTTCATATACTCAGCATGAGAGTGCCTAAAATGAACTAAAGTGAGCTAAAGTGCCTAAAGTTGAAAGACAAAACGAATAATAAAACAGTTTTTTCAAGTCCTTAATTTTAGCTCACTTTAGACACTTTAGGCACTTTAGCTCACTTTTCTTCCATTGCCTGCCAAATTCCAGAAGGATGCGGAAAAGTTGTTGTCTCCCTCCAACTGTTAGATACGCCCTAACGGTTACTATCACTTCGTTCCTTTCACCATGTCCCTCACGGCCTTTGCAATCCCGGCCGCATCAATTCCGTACTTTTCACGCAAAATCTTTTGCGCGCCGTGTTCTACAAAGGTATCAGGAATGCCCAGCCGTAAGATCCGGTTGCCTGTGATCCCTTCATCAGACAGGCACTCGAGGACACCACTGCCAAAACCACCCTGAAGGACATTTTCTTCTACAGTTACAATGTACGGGATTTTATTTGCCAGCGAGGTAATCATCTCTTTGTCAATGGGCTTTACGAAGCGGGCGTTTACCACGGTGGCTGAAATATTTTCATCTTCAAGCAGCTTCCCGGCCTCAAGCGCGGCCATGACTGTAACACCAACGGCCAGAATCGCCACGTCGGCCCCTGTGGCCAGAACCTCTGCCTTGCCAATTGGAAGTGGGCGAGCTTCATCTCTAGTGGGCACACCAGAGCCACGGCCTCTCGGGTATCTAAAGGCAATGGGGCCAGGATGGTCAAGGGCAGCCCTTAACATGTCTCGAAGCTCATTCTCGTCCATTGGTGCCATCACAACCATGTTCGGCAGACTCCGTAGATATGACAGATCAAAGAGTCCGTGATGAGTGGGGCCGTCCTCACCCACGATCCCTCCGCGGTCAACAGCAAAAACGACCGGATGGGCCTCCAGGCACACGTCGTGAAGGATCTGGTCATAGGCCCGTTGCAAGAAGGTGGAATAGATCGCCACTACCGGACGAAAGCCCTCGGTGGACATGCCTGCTGCAAAGGTCACTGCGTGCTGTTCCGCAATGCCCACGTCAAAAAACCGTTTAGGGAATGCCTTGGAAAACTCGTTGAGTCCGGTTCCTTCAGGCATGGCTGCCGTTACTGCGACAATCCTTTCATCTTCGCGGGCCAACTCGATCAGTGTCTTCCCGAAGACCTCGGTATAGGTGGGAGGTTTGTCACTGGAGGAGATGCTGTTTCCCGTTGTGATTTCAAATGATCCAACACCGTGAAAATAGGTGGGATTGCGCTCTGCGGGCAGATAGCCTTTGCCCTTTTTTGTTGTTACATGGAGCAGGACAGACGTGTGCATCTGCTTGACATTTTCCAACGTGTCGATCAGGTGGTCCAGTCTGTGACCCTTTATGGGCCCAAAATAGTTGAAGTTGAATGCCTCGAAAAGCATCCCCGGCGTGATAAACGCCTTGAACGATGCCTCGCTTCGCTTGGCCAGGTTGTAGACGTCATCTCCGACCCTTGGAAGGGACCTGAAAAAATCTTTCAGTTCTTCGCGGAGGGCCACAAAATGCCTTGCAGAGAATTTCCGGCTTAAAAAGGATGAAAAGACCCTTACGTTCCGAGCAATAGACATCTCGTTATCGTTTAAGATCACAATGAGGTCTTTTCGAAGATCACCTGCCTGGTGCAACCCCTCATAGGCAAGACCGGCGGTCATGGAACCATCACCGATTACAGCGATAACCTTGCCAGTGTCCTTCTTCAGGCACCTGCCGCACGCCATACCAAGACTGGCAGAAATCGAGGTGCTTGCATGGCCTGTAGAGAAGGCATCATAAGGGCTTTCGCTCATGCGCGTAAAGCCACTCAGGCCGCCGTATTGTCGGAGGCTGTTAAAACGATCTCTCCGACCTGTAAGCAGCTTGTGAGTATAGGCCTGGTGACCAACGTCCCATATGATCTTGTCTCCAGGCACATCAAACACATAGTGCAGGGCTATGGCCAATTCCACGGTACCCAGGCTGGGGGCCAGGTGCCCGCCGGTCCGGGAGACCGTTTCAACGATCACTTTGCGGATCTCTGTGGCCAATTCAGGCAGTTTTGACCGAGGTAATCGTTTAAGATCTTGCGGAGAATCGATTTTATCCAGGTACTTCACTCTAACCTCTCATTTTCTAAGATGAAGTGAACTAAAGTGCCTAAAGTTGCTGATTATTTTTTTAAAATTTGTAAGCGTTCACAGGTTCAGCGTTCAGGGTTCACCGTTCAGGGTTCCCTTTCTTTCGTTGACCTTCACCAACCTCTGAACCCCTGAACCTCCGAACCGAGAATCCGTGAACGATTACCATAACTTTAGCGCACTTAAGGCACTTCCATTAAATTACTTTTTTCTTTCAATGACATAACGTGCAATAGCCACAAGGGATTCCCCTCTTTCACCCAGGGGCTTCATTTCCTCGACAGCAATATTGATAAGTTCACCAGCGCGGGCCTTGGCCTGTTCAAGCCCCAAAACAGAGGGGCCAGTGGCCTTTTGATGGATCTCGTCGCTGCCAACTGGCTTTCCAAGCATTTCAGGTGTCCCTTCAATGTTCAATATGTCATCAGCCACCTGAAAGGCAAGCCCAATATGTCGACCATAAGCACCCAAAGAGGCTATTTGCTGAGCAGTGCCCCTGCCAAGAATCCCGCCAGCCCGTACAGAAGCCTCAATAATGGCCCCGGTTTTTAGCCGCTGGAGCCTTTCAAGCTCTTCCCAGGTGATTTCTTTTCCCTCGTAAGCAAGATCCAGCATCTGGCCTTGTACCATACCCGGATACCCTGAAGCCCTTGCTATTAGATAGACTACGTCCAGCCATTTCAAAGCATCACCATGTCGTTTGCGTCCTGCAGCGGCCAGGATTTCAAAGGCAGCCGTGAGCAATGCATCTCCGGTCAATATGGCGGTAGCCTCATCAAATGCTTTGTGGCACGTTGGTTTTCCGCGACGAAGGTCGTCGTCATCCATGGCCGGCAAATCATCATGGATCAAGGAATAGGTGTGAATTAGCTCCAGGGCGCATGCAGCAGGCATCACATCGGCTTCAGAGCCTCCCACAGCCTCCGAACCTGCGATACATAGAATAGGGCGTAACCGTTTACCGCCAGCCTCGAGGCAGTAGCGCATAGCCTGCACCAGAAGGGTAGGGCAGGGCTCTTGATCGTCCCACAACTCATCAAGGGCAGCATTGACGGTCTGCTGTTTTTCTTTCAGGTAAGCCTTTAAGTCAAACATG
>JAUVJO010000239.1 GCA_030592345.1 Deltaproteobacteria bacterium | reverse complement strand
TGTCCAAGCTCCCCAGATCCTTAACCAAACCTGCACATACCGGATTCAAAAGAATATAGCGCACCAACTCCAAAAAATAGGGTTCTTCCTGGCACAAAATGGAGTTGTAACGGTTTTGAAACAAATGGCCCCATCGCCAGTGTCGGCGATTATACCCAATGGCATATCCGGTCAACAAACGGCGCATGACGGTGGCCATAGGTGTTTGGCCGGTGCGCACCAGCAGGTGATTTGGGATCAAGGCCCAGGCAAAGCAAGCCGTTTGGCTCTCTGTAATATCCGTCCCCAAACGTTCGAGAAAATCATCGCGGTCGAGATCATTGTCAAAAATCTTGCGCCGCCCGATCCCTCTGGCAATGATGTGATGCAGCGCGCCGGGCGCGTCGATGCGGGATTGTCTTGGCATAGGCGGTCCTTTGCACGCAGCGGCTGTAATGTAAAGTTTAAATGTTGAGAACGTCCCTAACATCGCCCCATGATTAAATCTCTTGGCGTTATCTGTATGCAAACCGGATCTGTGTTGGATTGTACTATCAATCAAAATGGCTATCTTCCATGGAAGGCTGCCTTTTTCTAACCACTCCAAAACCTTAGAAAATTGCTTGGCTTGCCTCTTGGACAAGTCATCCAAAGTGTAAACCGCTATTATGGAGTGAGTGCTTAAAAACCTGCTAAATTGGGACGTGCTCATTCCCCAAAATCCTGCCACTCCCTCTAATGAATGTTTGCGGGCCTCTATCATCAGGTAGGTAACAAGGCAGAGGCAGACCTTTTTGAGACGACTTTTTAGAGCTATACGACGTGACAACCAATTTTCAAATGTGGGAAAATTCATAACCGCCTCCGTCTTTTTAAGGGTAGTCCGCCGTTGGCGGACACGCCGGGCGATTATAAATTTACAATAGACTCAAGCTGTTGTCTGCAAAAATCGTAACATCTGGTATTTATTGAGCTTTCTGGGCATTGGCTTAAGATTCGCTTTGTGCTATACACTGTTCAGACCTCCCTGTGGTCCCAAAACCGTTGTTGACGATTATTCGTCAACGATGCGAGGCCTCTGCGTGGATACGCAACAGGGAGGTCGCCTTCCTCAATTTTCAATATTTCCGGGCTATTGATAGCTTCGTCGCTACCAAACTGTTATTTGTAAAGCATTTCAGGAAGCTTTCACAAATTTCGAGCAACATTTAAGTAATGGATGTCAGGTTTGTGTTGGTGTGGTGAGAAAGGCTTTGCCCGGACTGGAGGTGCACACATGGACATTTATGATGTAGTAATTATTGGCGCTGGACCTGGGGGTCTTGCCTGTGCCATCAAGGCAAAGGAGCTGGGTCTGACCTATGTCATCCTGGAAAAAGGGACAAGCGTATTCCAGGGCATTATTGATTCTTATCCAAAGGGCAAGAAGGTGTATCCCACAATCCCCAAGGGGGAGACCGGCCCTTTTCCCATTGAAGACCTTGATCCCAGTCATGAGCCAGTCGAGAAATATGTAGCCAAGATAAATGCCTGCGTAGAAAAGCACAAGATAGCTATCCAACTGGGCGAAGACCTCCAAGACATCGTCAAAGAGGAGAAGGATTTTAGGGTGGTTACCGGTCAAAATTATTATCGCGCTTCCAATGTCATTCTGGCCTTTGGACGGAATATACCTGTTGATTTGGGGGTGTATGGAGATGCTAAAACGGTAGCCCGACGTCTTGATAATCCGGAGGACCACATTGGTGCCTCCGCTCTCGTTTTGGGTGGAGGCAATTCAGCGGCTGATATCGTTGCCGCTCTCTCAAAGGTCAAGAGGACAGCCGATGACGACACCCCGGTTTATTGGGCCCATAGAAGAGAGCAGTTCAAGGTTGATAAAGGGGTCGCCCGTGACCTTGGAGAAGAGATTCTTTTAGGAGGGAACATCAGAATCCTTCAGGGGGCTATCCCCGTCATCGGAGACGTGGACAAAGATGGGGTAGACAGACTGCTCATTGGGGTGCGCAGCGTTGATTATGATGACGGCATGAAGCTACACCAGGGAATGAGCTTTCCCATGAAGCATGTCATTGCTTGTATCGGAACCCAGGGACCTGCCCCCGTGTTTGAACATCTGGGCCTTCGGCAGTTGAGCGGGGCCGAGGTAATTGGCAAGACTGGCAGGGCCGGTAAGGCAGGAAGCAAATTCATTGTGCTTAGGTCCGGGCTTCAGACCAGTATCGAAGGGATTTATGCGATTGGGGCAGCCATAAGCCCCGCTTATGTAGTCATTCAGGAGGATGGTACCCTTGAACGACAAAAGCACGTCGACCTGATTTTTACGGCAGTAAGTGATGGTGTCCAGGCTATAGAAGAGATAGCTCGCCGCAAATCAAAGACTTCGTGATTGGTATAGACTTTCACATATTTAATTTCACAAGGCCAGAGGGAGGAGGCTGTATTGTAATACGCCGACGACCGATAACGCGGTGAAATTTAATATGTGAAAGTCTATATATGATTAGTAACAATGCTATTGATGTTTTTTCAGCTAAAACTGATTACCATTTCCTCTCATTCTAATCAGGAAGACGAGGAAATGAAGAATCCTGAAAATCCTGTCCAAAAAATCAAGAGGAGCGAACATGAACGGCAAGCAGACAGAAAGACCATGTGACTTTGTGCTATTCGGCGCACTGGGCGACCTGGCACGCCGAAAACTCCTGCCATGTCTGTATCAACTGGAAAAGGCGGAGCTGATTCACCCTGGAAACCTTTGTGGCGCCCCGGGCCGATATTGACAATTGGCGATGGGAGGAGGTCACGGCCCTAGCGAATGAAGCGGTGCAGAAGGCGCGGAGAGCGTCCTGACAGCTTTTCCTGTGGCCATCGCCTGTTTCATCATCACACTTGAAATGGTCACACCGTAGCAGTTAGTAAAGGGGAAACTTGAACAATGAAACTTAAGTATATTATGGCCTTAGTTTGCTTTTATCTGTCTTGCCAGATCAGTACTATTATTTTCCAGCTTGGGAGTGGTATTACTTCTTTTTATGGTGGGACTTGAGTGTAATATCGAGGAGATGAAGGAGGTAGGGGGTAGTGCTACAGTAGTTGCATTGCTTGGGGTGATTATATAGGCTTTAAGATAAAGATTTTGGATGCGTTATCGGTCGTCAACGTACGACGAGTACGCCTTCCTCCCTCTGGCCTTCCCAAAATCATTATCTTAAAGCCTATACCTTATATTTTAGGATATGCCACTACCTTACTTGTTTTACCTATGGGTATTGATTCAAATGTTCCGATTTTCATTGGTGCAACGTTATGTGCAACTAGTATCGGCATTGGTTTGGTTCCCAGGGGAGAAGTGGGGTTGATTTTTGCCAGTATTGTAAATCCATTGGCTTTTTAGATGATAGCCTCTTCTCAGTAATTATCGTTGTTGTGTTATTAACAACAATGGTAACTCCCAATGTTGAAATGGGCTATTGAGCGTAAAGAAAGGGGTGAATAAAGTTGGTAACAGTTCAGCCCGTATTGTCATTTCGAACGAATGTGCCCGCCCTGGGTCTTGGGGTTTAGGCTACGGTTGACTTTTGCTGTCGGTTTTGATATGAAGGTGTTATGTTTGGGCCATTAAGAATTGAATACGCGGGTGTATGGTACCATGTGAAGAATCGTGGCCGGAGGGCTTAAAACATATTTCTAGCCAAAGAGAATTTTGAGTTTTTGAAAAATAAATTCCACCTATAGAGTTTCAGAAAAAGATTTTGGCAAGGCCAGATGGAGAAATCCGAGTAAGGCGTACTGACAGTACGTCGTCGAGGATTTCGACCGATAACGCAGCCCAAAATCTTTTTCTGGAAGTCTATAGATAAAAAACGGTCGGATTCATAGGCCATAGGCCCAGCAGAATCCGGGAGGGAGGGAGGGTAGGGAGTAACCAATATTCGGCCATTAAGGATCAGAAACAACAAACCCCATAGAAAGGAGAATATTATGATGAAGAGAAGTATTTTCATTACAACACTGATTTGTGGAGTGATTTTGATGGGGCTAAACGCCACGACTGCCCAGGCATTCGAGGTTTTAACCGAGGAGGATTTCGTACAAAACATTGTTGTGAAGGAGCAGCTCATCAAAACGGCGGACAACGCGATCATTCTCTTTGATACTTCCGGCTCAATGAATGATCCCTATTTGGACACGAAAATGTCGCGGTATGATGTCGCGAAGAAAACCCTTAAAGAGAGAAATGCCTATTTTCCGGACCTGGGACATAACATTGGGTTGTATGTGTATACACCATGGACCCCCATTTATCCTGTGCAGCCCTATAACCGTGAGAAGATTGCCAAAGCACTTGAACAGATGCCGGGAAAAGCGACCGGTCCAACCATGTTGCAGAGTGGACTTCGCAAGCTTGAAGGCGTTCTAAAAGAGCTGTCCGGTAAAACTGCGGTGTTCATCTACACTGACGGCACGTACACTGATACGGCAGGGAAGTCACCCGTCTCTCTTGTCAAAGAACTCGTTGATAAATACAACGTATGCTTTTATGTGATCAGTACGGCAGACGATGAAGCAAGCCGTGCGGTATTAGAGAAAGTGGGTTCAGTAAAATCCTGTGTAAGAGTTATTCCCTTCAAAAAATTTATCGGCAGGCCGGAACACAATATCGGTGCACTGTTCGTGGTGAGAGCGAAAGAAGAAATTGAAACAACAACGGAAACCAAGCTTGCCGGTGTAAAGGTCGACAATATCTTGTTTGACTTTGATAAGGCGGACATCCGCCCGGAACTCAGTCGCGAACTCGATGTGCTTGCTGAATTCATGCAGGAGCATCCGACTACATACGTAGTGCTTGCAGGGTATGCGAGCAGTGAGGGTCGTGAAGAGTATAATCTCGGGCTGTCACACAAAAGAACCAACATAGTGGCCGACTATCTTGTGAGCAATTACAACATATCTCCAGACAGGATCGAGTGCCTCTGGTTTGGCCAACTGAATCCGGTTGGCGACAACAGCACAACAGAAGGCCGACGTTTAAATCGACGGGTGGAGATCGCTGTTGGCGGTCTCTAACAAGGGGCTATCTGGGCGGGGTTTTTCGTTAGGAGAACCAAGGAAATCTTAGTCGTCATCCGTAGGCCAGGATAAAGATGAAACGTGGCTAACGATGCAAGACTCAACTCAGTCATCTGAGATTAGGGAATAATGCGCCTCCGGCCCGTCAAGATATGGCCTGGGAGTGTCAAGAGTGTTTCGGCCAATAAGCTTAAAACAAGAAATGCCTTTGGCTTTGCTGTCGCTCGTTGCGGCAGATCCTATCAACAGGCGGTAAGCGGGCCGGGTGGGCGCATTTTTGACCGAGCGCATCGTCGTTCCAGCTAATTAG
>JAUVJO010000429.1 GCA_030592345.1 Deltaproteobacteria bacterium | reverse complement strand
CGCAATCGACTGACGGTAAACGTACTGTTTTCAAGGCGCAAGCCGCAAACGAGTAGCGCAACCGCATAACCTATAACGACAACCCCAAAATCTTTTTCTTGAACACTATATCAGCTATTGAGGTCTATTTTGTCAAATCCGGGTCGGATAAATGATCTTGCAGCCGGGAACACTTTTCCCACCATCCTGCGCAGCCGGTCAAGATGCCCAAGCATATCGCGGCTGACATGTTCTCGGACGACGAAATGGTTACGGATTTCTCCCCATGCAGCCATGGAGCGATCTATAGCAATAAGTGCGACTTTTGCCGAGCCATCCGAGTCCTTGGAAAATTCTTCCAGGAGATCCAGTTCTTCTTCCATCCGCCCCCTGATTGCCCTCATGAGTTTTATGTGAATCTGGTGATGATACCAGAGGATCACCTGTACAGCATCTTCGAAACTGGCAGCTATTCCAGCCGGATCGGCTTTCGGTAAGTCAATCCGGACTCCGGAGTTTAACTCATCTTCCTTTTCCTCAAATAGGTCGCGTACGGAATCGAACCAGTTATCCACCATTTCCGCATAGACCTTAGCAGCACGACAACATTGATGATTCTCAGCCAACTCCCTGTTTAACCTTTCTTCCTCTACCACTTCTTCAATGTCGAGAGAAGCAAGATCGATTCCCTCTCGCTCTGCTGCTTCTTTCAACAAATCAAGCGTCACCTGGAAAGTTTCAGCTAACTTTTGCCAAAACATCTCGTTGCTTATGTCACGAGTTTCCTGACCAGCGAATTGTTCATTCGCAAGGGCAAAATTCATGCAACGTGAGGTGAGTGGACAGCGTTCACACCATCGATCACAGTAATTATAGATGCCGCTGATGAACTTCGGGTTTCCAACAAGCTTCTTGACGTCCTCTTTTTTCATGGTATCGAGTAAGTGACCTTTCGAGTATTGAACTTCAATGACAGAATGACCTAAACTAACCCATTGAAACCACGGCCTTTTTGTCATGGGAACATTCGTGCTTTGGTCATTGTTTGCGGCTGACGCCTTGAGAACAGCACGGATTTGCGGCTTGCGCCTTGAGAACAGCACGTTCTTCGGATTTCGAATTTCCGACCGAAAAAACAGGGTTTTCGGTCAGCTACTAATTATGCCTCAAGTGACATATTTCTACTTGACAATCAGGAAAAATCTCCATAACGTCAATCAGTTACAGTAAAGGAGAAAAAAAGTATGGGTTGCCTCAGGATTGTCTCTCGCAAACAAGCCCTTAAGCTCATCTTGGATAGTACACACGCCTTAAAAACAATCAAGCTCCCCCTAGAAAAAACCTTGGGGTATGTCGCATCCGAAGATATTTATGCCTCTGCAGATGTTCCCCGTTTTGACCGTGCTGCCATGGATGGCTATGCAATCTACAGCAAAGACACGGTCAATGCAACGAAAGAACACCCCGTCAAGTTGAAGGTTGTGGGTAAAATACTCCCAAGCATGGCAAAACTTGCACCAATAGAAAGCGGCCAGGCTGTGCGCATCAGGACCGGGGGAGCCATTCCCCCAGGGGCAGATGCAGTGATAAAAGAAGAAGACACGCGATCGAGCGGAGAAACCATTGAAGTGCCGGCAGAGATCCGGCCCTGCCAGTATGTCTGGGAAAAGGGAAAAGACGTAAAAGACAAAAGCCTGATCGTTGAAAGGGGAGCCCCTATCACACCTAGCGTCCTCGGCATATTGGCGAGATTACAAGCCAGAGAAGTCCCTGTGACAAGAAGACCTGAGGTTTGCATCCTTGCTGTTGGAAATGAACTGGTTGATATTCATGATAAGCTCAGGGACCACAAGATCGTGGCAAGCAACATCTACACGTTATCGGCCATGATAAAAGAATGTGGCTCAAT
>JAUVJO010000037.1 GCA_030592345.1 Deltaproteobacteria bacterium | reverse complement strand
GCTCAAGGCTGAAAGGAAGAAAAGCTAAGAGCATGGGATTTAATTGTGTTGCTTTGAGCTTGTCCGGTTTATGCGGAGACGCACTGCTTAATCCCGGTAACAGCGGGACTCACTTTCTTTCAATAATAAAACTGTTTTTTCAAGTCCTTAACTTTAGTTCACTTTAGGCACTCTCTCGCGGCAAAAGCTCCAATTGTGGCCGTGCTGAGTATAGCACGCCAATATCACGGGCGAGGCGTCAAAAGAAGCTTTTTTACTTGAGCGCATTTGCACGCATAGGATTCTGAGAGAACTTTGAGAAATGCATCGCGTAGTGGTTGGTCTGTATCTGTTGTCAACCAAATCTCCGGGGCAAGTTCGGTAAGGGGCTCAAAATCCTTGAGCATTTCCGGAAAATGCTCAGTACGGGCATCTGAGAGGGCTGATCCACTTTCCCGTTGCTTGAGCCTCGAAAAGATCGTGTCCTCTTTGCAGACGCATTCTACAAAAACAATATTGGTATCCAGGTCAGAGGCCAATAGCCGGGCTTCATCTCGCCATTTGCGGTGCGAATAGGTAGCATCCAGGATTACCGAATGGCCTCCTTTGAGTGTTTCCTGGGCATGGGCCAACAACCGGGCATACACCAACTGGCGCATCTGCAGGCGGTAAACACCCTGGCCAAAAGGGACAACCTCTTGATGAAACTGAAATTGCCTTTCCTTTCGAATACGATCTGATTGAAACAAAGAAATCGATAGCGCTTTGGCCACCTGTTCAGCAAGGCAGGATTTGCCGGTACCTGGCAAACCACAGAAAATCCAAAAGGTCGGTCGGCTGAACCGGATGGCATATTGATATGCCTGTTCCAAAAAATGCCTTGCATCGTCTCTTAGAGCTTGCTGTTGAGCCTTTTTCACTTCCTGACAACGAAGACACGAGACCTTTAGCCTCACTACAGCTCGATAGGCAGCATAAAAATCGAGCAAAGAGTAAAGTTCCGGGTCATCGGCATAATCCACATACGCAACCAGAAACGCCCTGCTCCATTCCGGATAACCCAGATGTTCCATATCCATGTGAAGAAAAGCCAAGTCCACGACCACATCCCCATATCGGAAACGGTCGTTGAATTCGATGCAATCAATGATTTGAATACCTTGATAGAAATAGACATGATCGGTACGCAAATCACCGTGACCATCACGAATCCGGCCTGTTTCAATACGATGATCGAAAAGCTTGACATGTCTCTTAAGAAAAGAGCGGCTGACCTGGCAAATGCATTCCCATCTTTCCCGTTCCAGGACGTCTCCCGCAAACGGCTCCAACTGCTGAAAGCTTTCTTCCATGTTAAAAGCGATCACATCTCGTTTACCATAGTGATCGATCTGAGAACTTTGTTTGCTCTTTTCATAGAAAACAGCCAGCGTTTGTCCCAGGTTTCTCATATGTGTGCGGCCGATCCTGTTTTTTTTCAGGAGATCCCTGAGACTGACCGCATCAGGCAGTTGTGTCATCCTAACGGCATATTCCACGACCCGCCCGTTTTCTTCCAGAGAAAACCGATGATCATCGCGTTCGTAAATCTTGATCACTTCCAGGTAGATATCCCGACTCAGTCTTTGATTCAGGGAAACCTCCAGTTCACAAAAACGCCGGCGGTCGTCCGGATCACGAAAATCGAGAAAACCGTAATCTACCGGCTTCTTGAGCTTGTACACCCATCTTCCGGTCAAAAAAACAGACGAAATATGGGTGTCGCGGCGTTGGAGGCAAGAAACCGCATGAGGGTAAAAGGCCGGGTCGGTCAGTGCCTGGCAGATTGCTTCAAAACGTTGCAGTGCCTCCATGTCGGTTCAATCCAAGGTAACTTTATAGTATAGGAATTACCGTTTTATGCTTAATAAATTCAGCACGATAGGATAGATGGGTAAAAAGTGCCTAAAGTGAGCTAAAGTGCCTAAAATGCCTAAAGTTGTGGTACGCCTTCGGCGTGTCAATTATAATCCAAAACTACAGGAATTTGCCCTTGTTCGTGCCCTCTTCGTACATTGATGGCTTAAGGAATATATAAAATGGCAGCATTCCTTAACTTTAGGCACTTTAGTTCACTTTAGGCACTTATGTCCGCACCGAAGGTGCGCTAAGTTCATCAGCGACCACCGGCAGAGCCTTATCAGCTCTCACCGCCAAGGTGGTGGTCTAACCCTGATAATAGACGTCTCAAAATTTCTACAACCCATTGGGATTATAGCTATTTATTGGCCCCATTCCAAGCACCATTTGCGGAGCTATAGTGTTCAAGAAAAAGATTTTGGGGTTGTAGTTTTCGTTATAGGTTGTGCGGTTGTGCTGCTCGTTTGCGGCTTGCGCCTTGAGAACAGTACGTTTACCGTCAGTCGGTTGCGGTGTTCCTAATCCGTAACCGCTCTACGAATCCCGATACGAGTTGCGCAACCGCAACCGTTTGACTCAAACCGAAATACCGAAAAAATTCTCTAAGAGATATAGGTTCATTTATCCCAAAAACATTATCTGAAAAGCTATACGTCCCTTAACGTATGAAAAACTTTGTGTCTGGCCCGTACTTTTCCAGGTCCTTTGAGATAGATACGTAAAACGTGGTTCCCTTTTCCGGTCCTGATTCAACCCAGGCCTTTCCCTTGTGGGCTTCCATGATATCTTTGACAATCGTTAAACCCAGGCCTGAGCCTTCTGTGTGCTCCGATGTTGCAAGCCTTCGGAACATTTGAAAGATGAGCTCGGAGTTCTCCTTTTTCAAAGCGACCCCGTCGTTGCTGAACGAAAATATATGGAAATGCTCGTCCTCTTGATAGTCTATTGAGATCCTGGTAAGATCCTTTCCGCCGTGTTTCAACGCGTTATCGATCAAGTTCCTAAAAACGCGCGTTATAGCCAGTTGATCTGCAATGACCTCCGGAATGGTATCGGGTTCTGACCATTTTATGTTCCGCTCCTTCAAGACTGGTGACACCTCACTCCTTACACGGCCTAGAATCTTTTTGATATTGGTCTTCTCAATAATAAAAAGAACTTTCTTGGACTTGATATATTCGTTGATATTCTTGATAAATATCTCGATCTGGTCTGCCGCCTTCATGATTTGCTGGCAGTAATTTATTCCTTTTTCGTCAAGCCTGTGTCCGTACCTCTCGGTGAGTAATCTTGAAAACCCTGAGATACCGATAACCGGATTCTTAAGATCGTGTGACATGGTGTAGGCAAAAAATTCGATCTCATCTTTTTTCTTCGCAATTTCCTGTGCTTTTTTTTGCATGTCCTCATGAACCTTTGCCACGTTCACTGCAACCGCGATTTGGTTTCCTATGGCGACCAACAAATCAATCTTTGCCTGATTGAGTGATATCATGCGTTTTGAGGCTAGATTCATGACGCCCACCACCTTGCCTTTTACAATGAGTGGTACGCAAATAATGACTTTCAATCCCTTGCTACGTAAAATGCCTGCCCTGGTCCCATTTTCCAGGTCCGAAACCTTTTGAGCGATAAAGCTCTTTGTTCGAGCTGCTTTTCCTGAAAAACCCTCGCTTATTGCAATCTTGCGCAACCCTTCCACCTGGTCCTTTGTAATTCCCTTATAAGCAACCAGCTCGAGGCACTGGTCAGTCTCATTCATCAAGTAGATTCTAACAACATCCACCTTAAGATGCTCCCGGACTTTTAGTATAGCCCTATCAAGAATCTCCGTTAGACTAAGGGAACTCGTTAAATCACTCGCAATGTCATAGAGTATAGCAAGCTCTTTATGCCTTTTTTTTAGCTTTGTTTCACTAAATTTGACCGAGACATATTTTTTGCTTATTAACATTTTCGCTCCAAGCACCTCCTAAGGAACAACCCACAGTGTCTGATCAGAAACCTTGCCAACCAAACGCATAGCAATCCTGCCTGTAAAAAAGGCCTCCCTTTCGCCCCGCCGCCCAATCACCACCGTGTCATACTTGACGGTTTTCGCTTCACCAAGGATGGCTGTGGAAATATCATGACTTCGAGTGCTGGTCTTGATCTCGACTTGACTCTTCTTCAGCCCTGCTGTCTCAAACCGCAAAAAAACCTTTTTACAGAAGCTTTCCATGCGTTGCTTGTCCTCGCGATGGAGAAGCTCTTGAAGACTTGGGTTCTTAGTTTCAAAGTCAATGGAATAGTAGTGTCTAAGGTAAGGCAGCACATGGAACAAAGTGAGCCTGAGGTCAGGGTTGGCCCCAACCATATCAATCAGGTGGTCAACATCTCGAAACGAATTCTCAGATCCGTCAACTGCAAGCATGACCTTCATAGAGACAGTCTCTCCGGCAACAACCCACACCGGGATTTTTAGCGCATGTTCTACGACCTTGGCAGCAACTGTGCCGATAAAAAAATCCCGGCTTGGGGTGAGCCCCCTCCGCGCCAGGACTATGGCATCATACGATCCGTGTTCAGCGTGGTCCAGGATGTCCTTGGCCAGCCCATGCTGCATGAGTGTCGAAATGGTTTCAACACGGTTTTCCTGTATACCCTCGCGCACCATGAGGTCTTTGAATTTTTTAGCCAGGTATCTGCCTCTATCGACATTTCTACGAACAAGCTCATCGACTACGGCCTTGGTCTGGGGATTTGCTTCGGCGCTTTCAATAAAAATGAGTGGAACCACGGGCTGCACATTGAAAAGTGTATAGGTTATATTATTTGCGGCCGAGCACATCCGGACTGCGTATTTGACCACCTGCTCTGAATGGATAGAATCATCTACAGCCAGCAAGATCTTTCTTCCCATAATTAACCTCCCAAACTGAATTGTTATGCCTCTTGGACAGGAAGAACAACGGTACAGACGGCTCCCTCTCCCAATTTACTTTGAATGAGCATGTCACCTTCATGGTCCTGTATAATCTTGCGAGAAATGGCCAGTCCAAGGCCAGTACCTTTGGCTTTATTGGTTACAAACGGATCGAAGATGTCCTTTAATGCCTCGGGGGCAATTCCTTTTCCGGTGTCACTAATCCGAATTTCAATACTTTGATCCTTCAGATGTGTTTCCATCGATAGCTTTCCCCCTTCCGGCATCGCTTCGACGGCATTCTTGAGAAGATTTACAAGGACCTGTTTGATCTGTTTTGGATCAAACAAGGTCTCCTGAATGTGCAGATCAATCGATTTGTCAAATGCCACATTTTGGGCCTTAAATTCCTGCCCCAAAAGCGTGGCAACTTCCTCTACGGTACTATTGATACTCGCCATCTCCTTCTTTGGCTTGGATAGCTTGGTAAGGTCAGTAACATCCGAAAGGAATTCTTCCAACCTATTGATTTCATTTATGATGATCTCCAGCTTTTCTCTGTTTTTGCGATCTTGGCCTGTCTTGCGAAGAACCTGTTGAGCGAAACCGCCGATGATCATCAAGGGATTCTTGATTTCGTGAGAGATATAGGCCATTCCCTGACCAACCGTTGCCAGTCTTTCCGATTCCAAGACCCTTTTTTCCAATCTCTTCCTTTCCGTCAAATCTCGAAAAAAGACTACGGTGCCCAATACCTTTTCATGTTCGTACACTGTACTTGCCGATAGCCATACATAGACTTCCTTACCTGCCTTGTTTAAGATGGTAGTCTCATAGTCTGCCAGCTTGCCGGATCCTCCATATCCATCGCCATACAGGTCCTGCCTGACCTTTGAGGCCAGACCGGGCGGATAGAGATCAGCCACATCCATTTTACCGATAACCTCTTTACCGATAACCTCCTCACTTGCATATCCAAAGACCTTTTCTGCACCTTCATTGAAGATGACTATGTTACCCTTGTTATCGGCGGCAACAATTCCATCGATAGAATCCTCAATAAGACTTCTCTGGAAATCATAGATTCTCGTCAATTCGTCCCTGGATGCCTTTAAGTCACTGGTCATGTGAGAAAAGCTATCTGCAAGCTGAACTATCTCGTCACCCCTGTGTATTTTATACACCTTGCACCTGCGACATTCATCAAGTTTTTCCGGAAAATTCCCCATGGAAGCCCCTTTACAAAGGGTCCCTTCCATAAACCAGCACAGGGCAGCACCTTTTCCATAAGCCGGGCATTCGATTTTGTCACATTTCATGACCTCCCGGCATTTGACCCTATCTCCGAAATCAAAGCTCGCATCCAGGTTTCCACGACTGATCTCATCTGTTAGGCGCATAAGTTGCGAGATGGGCCGGGTGACTGACTTTGATACCAATCTTATCAGGAAAAAGCCCACAACCACCATAGATACCAGGCCCAAGAGGATCTGCCTGTTTCGAAGAGAAGCCACCCTGTTCTCCACAGGGGTCCAGCGAATCCCTACCGTTAAGACCCCTAAAATCTCGTCCTCACTTCCATGACACTTATAACAGGCCTTCTCATTAGAAATAGGCATCGCATAACGGAGTATCTTTTCTCCCTCATACGTCTCCAGGCCCTTGACCAATGCCTGGGTGTGCAGGGCCTTCCTGGTAATCTCAGATTGACTGACACTGCCAATGTCATCAGGGTTTCCACTGTATTGGACCGTGCCTGTTGGATCGTGGAGATCCACAATCTCAAAATCCTCCAATGCATTTAAACCTTCCAGTGTAGCCTGCACGTCATCCATCTCACCAGCGAGCATGGGGTACTCTATGCTCTTCATCACCATATTGCTAAACCCAAACGCCTTGCTTTCCTCTCTGCCCAAGTGAAATCTTGTTCGGCTGACCATGTCCCAGTACGTAAATGCACCCATTACGGCAACCAGCGTGACGAATAACCCCAAGATCATCTTGACTTTCAGGTTGCCAAATATCTTGGTTTTCAGGCTATCGAGAAATGACACTTACTGCCTCTTTCCACCCAAGTTAGTGTGTCCGCCTGTGGCGGAGTTGCGTAATTGAAATGTTCTTTCAATTTACCATTTCAATACAGGAAAGGCAACCTTTGCCAAGCATCTTCAAAAAGATCCGTAGGGTCGGTGACTAAAGTGCTTGGAACCGTGCCTGCAATCGTGGTATAAAAAAGGTAGGCGTTCACAGGTTGAGAGTTCACCGTTCAGGGTTATAGGCTTTAAGATAATGATTTTGGGAAGGCTAGAGGGAGGAAGGCGTACTCGTCGTACGTTGACGACCGATAACGCATCCAAAATCTTTATCTTAAAGCCTATACCTTATGTTTTTTTGGTTTGACGCTATGTAAAGCTCACTCTGAACTTCGGGGCAAGACCGTTTTGCATACCGAAGAAAACCTAACAAACGCCCATATCCCACGAGTCAGCGGTTCAGACTTTCGGTGAACCCTGAACCTCTGAACCCGTGAACGGTTACTAAAAAAGACGACAACAAGGTATTAAGGATGGATTGAAGCGCGGTGCCCGGCAAATACGAATATATTGAACATACGGCAGATTTGGGGTTCAGAGCCTATGGCACAACTTGCCAGGAGTTGTTTGTCAATGCAGCAGAGGCCCTGTTTGAGGCCCTGGTGTCCGTGGAAACCATTCGCGAAAAAGTGCAAAGGACTGTAGCGGTTACAGCCGCCGCTCCGGATGAATTGATGGTAAGCTGGCTGAGCGAGCTCCTTTATCTGTTCGATACAGAGGGGTTGCTGCTAAGAGGTTTTGAGATCAAGAGCATGAAGAACAATCGCCTGGAAGCAACTGTACGCGGGGAAATCATGGACCCCGCCCGCCATGAGATCAAAACAGGCATTAAGGCGGTCACCTACCATCAGCTCTATGTAAGACAGGGAAACGGTATTTGGGAGAGTCAGGTTATTTTGGACCTATAGATTTTCAGATAATTGATTTCACTGCGCTATAAGGTAACCCTGAACCTGTAAACGCCTACGGTGACTATTATGGCAACTGACATAAAAGTTGAAAAGCTGGATGATTTTCGGTGGCTTATTCCAAAAACGGGTAAGATGAGGACCGAAGGGCTGGTCTATGCGGATGAGGCCATGGTGACTGAAATCACGAAAGATGCGAGCCTTGAGCAAGTGGCCAATGTGGCTTGCCTTCCCGGGATCGTGGGTCGATCTATGGCCATGCCGGACATACACTGGGGATATGGATTTCCCATTGGCGGGGTAGCAGCCTTTGGCATGGAAGATGGTATCATCTCCCCGGGAGGCGTTGGCTACGACATCAATTGCGGAGTGCGACTCCTGCGCTCCGATTTGGACGCCGCAGATATAAAGGGCGATATACGAGCGCTTGTGAATGCCTTGTTTGCGAATATACCTTCAGGTGTTGGGTCCCGGCGCAAAGATCTGAAGCTCTCTGCCAAACAACTGGATGATGTCCTTCTAAAAGGGGCCAGGTGGGTCGTATCTCGCGGATACGGCACTTCAGAAGACCTCCGCCACATGGAAGGGGAGGGGTGTATTTCCGGGGGCAATCCGGAATATGTGTCTGAAAGGGCGCATAAGCGGGGCAAGGACCAGATGGGCACGCTGGGTTCCGGGAATCACTTCGTAGAGGTTGGCTGTGTGGCAGAGATTTACGACGAAGCGGCTGCCACGGCCCTGTCTCTATACAAAGGCCAGGTTACAGTCCTCGTGCACACAGGCTCACGGGGCTTAGGTCACCAGGTCTGTGACGACTACATCAAGCTATTGCTTAGCGCATCGGGAAAATACAAGATAGACTTGCCTGACAAGCAACTGTGCTGTGCACCCATCACCTCTAAGGAAAGCCGGCAATATCTTGCAGCCATGGCCTGCGCGGCAAACTTCGCGTTTTGCAATCGCCAGATGATCACCCACTGGGTGCGGGAAACCTTTCAGCAGGTATTAAAAATCGGACCTAAAGACCTGAGCCTCGATCTGGTGTATGATGTTTGTCACAACATGGCAAAAATAGAAACGCACGAGGTGGACGGCAGAGAGCAAAAGCTGTGTGTTCACCGTAAAGGAGCCACCAGGGCCTTTCCTCCACACTCCAAACTGATACCGGAGGACTACCAGGAGATCGGTCAACCCGTCTTGATCCCCGGAGACATGGGTCGGTATTCATACGTCCTGGTGGGCACCGAGACCGCCATGAAGGAAACATTTGGCAGCACTTGCCACGGGGCTGGCCGAAGGCTTAGCAGGCACCAGGCCAAGAAGGTGGCCAAAGGGCGCGCCATAATCAGGGAGCTTGAAGACAGAGGCATTTGTGTTCGGACTGCTGGCAAAGGGACCTTGATGGAGGAGATACCTGAGGCATATAAGGATGTGACCGACGTGGTAAACGTGGTCCACAACGCAGGGATCGGCAAAAAGGTAGCCAGGTTGAAACCCATGGGAGTGATCAAAGGATAGGAGGCCTTGGGTGCAATTTTACAACAAAGGTTGTCCCCTTGTTCACTTCACTCTCCACGCTGATAGTCCCCTGATGCAGATTTACTATCGAATGTGCCACGCTGAGTCCAAGCCCTGTTTCTTTTACTGACTCTTTTGTGGTGAAAAAAGGCTCGAATATCTTGGGTAGTATGTCTTTGTGGATCCCTTTTCCGGTATCTTCCACTTCGATCACGGTCATTCTATCACCTGCCTTTAAGCACTCGCCTTTTTTCCCTGTCTGTGCGCCTGTTTCGCTGAAGACTCTTATCCTGATTTCACCCCTGCCTGGCATAGCATCAAACGCATTGGTAAAAAGATGGAGAAACAACTGCTGCATCAAGCCCTTGTCGACTTTAACTATTACCGGTTCTTCACAATAATTTCGGTGTATTTCAGTGTTGTTTGAGATGGCGCTGTGTTCTATCAAGCTTATCGTTTCATCTAACAATTTGCACAGATCCACAGATTCAGGTTCGAATTCAACAAATGTTCTTGAAAATTGCAGGAAATCCGTAATAATTGCGTCTGTTCTGCCTACAGCGTGTTTAATTTTTTCAATTGATTTTTGGGATATTTCGTCTATCTCAGGCAAACGTTCGCTGAGGAATTCCACACCCATCATAATAATCACCAAAGGGTTCCTGACGTGATGGGCAAGCCCTGCCGATAGTCGGCCCAGAGCAGCCATTTTTTCAGTTTGTATGAGTTGGTTTTGGATTTTTTTTAGTTCACTGTACGCGATTCTTAGTTTCTCCGATGTCTGTTTGTGCTTTTCCACCTCTTGTTGCAACTGTCGGTTTTTTTTCTGGATTTGCCGAGTCAGTTCTTCATTTCTCTCAAATACCCATGAAAATCGCTTAAACAGATCCATTTTTTCCTGCAGGTCTTGGCTTTTCTCACGGATTTGCTGAGTCAGTTCTTCATTTTTTTCAAATACCCACGAGACGATGTTTAACCATGGCCTCCAGTCGATCGGGATCTTGGGAGATGGGTCATATTTCTCGCCTCTGCTCCTGGCAATAATGTAATTAACAAATTTTTCCGAAGGTCCTATGAACCGCCAATACGTGAACAGCATTGAGAAGAAGATCAGAAACATTACGCCAAGTACGATCCCAAAGGTTGCATACCCCGTTCTGGCGACAAGAGTTGTCACCCAGGATCGGGCAGGCATTACATAAAAGACGCGAAATGGCGCACGGGAAAGGTTCGCCTGCAGAACATCCCTTTCGCCAATTTTTATAATCGTGTCGCTGGAGATGTTCGACAGCCGGTCGGCATAGGAAAAAAGTCCATGAGGTGATTTTGCTCCCAGTGATTTTACATCCATATCAAGGGGAATTTTTTTTGTAGAACGGGCCAGAAAGGTGTCTTTCTGGTCAAAGATCAGCATGATACCTTCTTGCTGGGGCTTAAAGCCTTCTGCCAGGGTCTTCAAGCGGTCCAAAGTCGGGGCGATATCATCAGAAACCCTTGATCCATCCGCATGACCCGAAACGGCCACAATCTGCCTGTCCATGTATCTCACATATTCTTCAAACTGCTTTCCCAGCACTTTAGCGCTGTGTGCCGTGTATCGATCATTCTGATGAATGATCAGTACAATAAATGCTAGTAGGACAAAAACGGAAATGAGGAGATAGAACAGCTTATGCCGCCGCTGGAATAGCAGGGCATTGGGGTTGCTCGTGGGTACAGTGTCATTGCTGGATCTAGTCACGGGATTGCTTATTCCTAAAAGTGAGCGGTTCAAGGTTCAGGGTTCAGGGTTCAAGGTTCAAAGGTTATAGTCTGCTGATATTCCTAACTTTATTCATGGCGCTTGAGGCATGATTCAGATTCACCTCTTTCACCCATTGGGTGAAACATGACATTTGCACCTATAGACTTTCACATATTAAATTTCACCGCGTTATCGGTCGTCGGCGTATTACAATACAGCCCCCTCCCTCTGGCCTTGTGAAATTTAATATGTGAAAGTCTATATCAACGTGTTTTCCTTTTGATGATCCCGCTTTGCAGCGGGATTAGGGCGTTTCAACCCGGAACCTTGAACGCTGAACTGCTCAACCCAGGTTATACCTTCTTCTGCCATTCATTTGTGCTGACAACAGATTGTAAGTTGAGGTCCAAGGCCTACGCCTTTTTTGACTGAAAGTGAAACTGCATCTTGGCCGAGCCAACCTCTATTACATCGAACTCGTTGAGACCGACCTCGTTTCTTACAGTTTTGTAATTGACCTTTGGTTTGGATTTGCCGTCCACGTAACTCAAAAAATAGCCTTCCGGCTTTTTCTTTATGATGGCCGCGGTCTTACCGACCCAGAAACCTTGTACGACAATATCTGAAGATGGGCTTTTACCGATAGTCGTTGACGGTTTGGAAAGCCTCTGAACTTCTTTTTCTCCGGCCAAAAAGGTGATAACACCGATCGTCTCCCTCGCATGCGCCTGGGAGACAATTTTCGAGACACTCCTGGCCAGCTTGCCGCGATGCTGACTCGTATCCACGGCCATCGTCCTGCGAGTCATCTCGTCTTCAGTATCATCAGGCCGGATTTCCCCCTCTTGGTACGTAAAGAGCATGGTATGCTTGCCGATGGTGATAATGTCCCCGTGTTTGAGCTTGCGGGAGATGACGAGCTGTTTGTTCACAAAGGTCCCGTTCCTGCTTTGACGGTCAGTCAAGAAAAAACTGTCCCCCTCAGACGCTATCTGGGCATGCTGGCCGGACACAATTGAATCTGAAATGACAATATCGTTATTGTCCAGCCTGCCGATGGTGGGTATCTTTCCCTTTTCAAGGTGATACTTCTGAATGGTTTTGTTTTGGAATCTGAGCGTTAGAATCGGCATTTCTCTTCTCCCATTCCGTTAAAGCATCGCAAGCATTCACCCCTTCCATTTTGTCATTTCGAGCCCAGCGCCCGCCCTGGCGCGACACAAGAATAATAACCGATGCCATATAAGAACCCGGTCCGGGCCAGGGAATGTGAACCCTACGTTGCATAAACAGCACGTTTGGAATATATTATGATATCGCACAAACGAGCAATATGTTGCATGGCCATTTCATCGATGATACTATTAGCATCAAAAATAGGGCTGATGGTTTCATGTTCCACCGCACGTGGATCGTTAATTGCTGCATGCAGAATCCTATGAAAAGCATACTGGATTTCACAGAAACCGAGTTCATAGCACGGTTTTTCCTGGACCTGTATAGACTTCAGCTTGGCCCTTCTGACTCGCAACAGAACACTGCACAATTTGTGCCACTGGCTTCCCGGGGTTTTGGCTCGGATCGCACGTATGAACTGCGTGTAAAACATGACGGAGGATTGAGATCAAGACGTATGACAATAGGGCCACTCGGGGAAAACATCGAAAGCAAGAGTATGTGCTATAAGGTGGTTTATGATGATATGCTCGTTGTTAAAATCCCGCCCAATCACATTAAGGATTTTGACAAGTATATTGTAAGCATCGAAGGGGAAAGACAAATATTAGAAAAACTTGCACCATCTGTGAAATGTGTTTCACCCAATGTGTCTGCCGTTCTAAAAAGAATACCGCATTTCCGTAACAAGGAAAATCTGCCCCCGGATGAACTTGAAAAGAAGTATATAGACCGGCTGAGAAAAGATCCTGGTTCTCAAAGTCACTTGAGAATCGGCAGCAGTTTTGTATTTTTCACTAATTTATCCAAACACCCCTTTCTTAGCGAAGTCGTTGAAAAGATGCACCATAAAGATGTCGCAGTGCAGGATGAAATACTTAAGAATGAAGATGCGCTACGGAACATAGATGCTTTTGAGGTGGCATATGGAGGCCATAATGATTCTGTTTTTTTTCGCTTAAATGATGTCTATAATGATTACGAAAATAGGATCGACCAAATAGTGAATCAATACGGAATTGCGCCTTCAGTGCCGGCCTATATGAAAAAAGAGTGGTTTCTGTTTCATCTCGCTGAAAGAGAACTCAGAACAGACGAAAGCGGCTTTCCTGACGGCTTTGTCGATGACCGCAATGTTTTGCTGGAAAAGCTTTTCAGGCAAAAAAGAAAAGATATCGTCAGCTACAAGAAAACCGTAACAAAATATGTGCGTGAACGAAGGTTCAACAACAACCGTTCCAGCTTCAAGGCAATAACTACCAACATACTCGAACTGATATGCCGGTTGGCAGAGCAAGGCGTGGCCATCAGGGATCTGAAATCGGATAACATATTTATCTCACTGAACACAGAAGAAGCTGTTCACTCCCTGGCATCTGCCGAAGGCTACTCTCTGGGACTCATCGATCTTGAAACAGCAGTAATCTTCAAAACAATCGATAACGAGAAAATCCCACAGCCGCTGCTGGCGGGGACCCCCTCTTATGCCACACCTTCTCATGTATTCGAAAATGAGTTACTCCGTGACATTTTCAATGATTTACCCCGAATCTTATACCTTCAAGACTGGTTTGCTGTCATTGGTATGATTTATAATGTGGTTACCGGAGAAATCTTGTTCAAGAAAACAGGAAGATTGCTGCCCGAAATCATAGAGCAAAAGCAAGAGTATATGGGGGAAAATGATGCACTGGCTGACACTTTCAAAAACACCAGTTGGATATTCTGGGCCAGCGCGGTAGATGAATTTAATGAGAAAACTATCGCAAGCAAGAATGTATTGGAGTCGTTAAAGGTCGTTATCCACAAAGATGTTAGCAGGATGTTTAAGCGGGAACTTTTCAAGGAAAATGAGGTTCTATCCGAAACAATACGAAAACAAGTAGCTTCCCAGACAATATTCAAGAACGAAAAAAACCGTCAGTCTCTGATCAAGTCATCCCGTACTGCAATCAGCCGGTATAAGACAAATTGGGAAAAGGGAGTCAATATCCCGAAGGCTTCGGCCACGATTCGCGAAGAAGTAATCAGACTGCTGCAAAACTTGGAGCACCTAAAACACCGCCTGGAAGAGCAGATACGAATATTTCGCGTGTTAGACCAGCAAAGCGTAACAATATCAGTCTATAAATTGTTGAAACTCCTGTTTAGCATTGTTTTGAATTGCATGTACCGTCAAGAATGGACGGATCGAAAACATCCGCAGATCAGTGTGTATTGACGGCCTATATATGCCG
>JAUVJO010000052.1 GCA_030592345.1 Deltaproteobacteria bacterium | reverse complement strand
CGATTCTCCTTGCCCTACGTAGCAACATATTTGCGACTGTCGGTAGATTACCCGGACTTTTTGAGAAGTTACAAAAAAAAGCCCCCCGAGCCTGTTATTGCACAAGTTCTGAGGGGCCATATTTATCTGAAAACAGATGCCGCGCCGTTACCTAACCCCATTTACCTTACCCCATGGGCTCCCTCCCACAATACCGGGAGTAGGACATGGCCAGGGTTCGATAGACAAGGTGTGCAAGTTTGGAAAATGGCAGATAGGTAAACAGGCAGAACACAAAGACCAGATGAGCAAAATACATGGGATAGGCCACAATAGGTATGTGGGCCAACCGGGTCAATTGTGACAGCTCGCCGGTAACCCCTAACCCCAGGATCAGTATAAGCAGGGACCAGTCAAAATAACTCCCCTTCCCAACATTAGTGCCCCTGTCTTTGGCGCGATTAGTCATCATGAGTATGGCTCCCACAATGAGCGCAATGCCACTGACATTGGCCAGGATTTTTACAGGGTTGGTCTGGGAATACGGCCCAGGTATTTGCAGAATATACAGGGCCACAAAAAAGATGTTCGTGACCACAAAAAGCCCGATAAAGGAGTACATGACGAGGATATGGGCAAGGTACCTGTCTTTGTTCGTGCTACACTCGCTGAATTTGCTGTGCCTCAAAATCGTCGGCAGGGTGCAGACTATAGTTCTTAGAAAATCAGGCACATTTAAATCCTTCCGCTTGGCCTTCCCATCTGCGATGGCATGCTGCCGGATGTCAGTCATGAATCTTGAGATGCCGATTCCAAAGGTCAAGAAAACCCATCCGGTTAGAGGAATGAAGATAGCGTCCACTAGCAAGGTGGGAAAGAAATTGGCAAATTCGATTTCACCCTCTGGTATGTGCAAGTGCCCGATTGCACCAAGAAGCAAAAGAAAAATGGCCACAGGTATTGCCAGGAGCAGCCACCAATACCTGGCGTCCGGAACAATCTTGCCCAGCCAACTAGGCCAGGCATATTCCTGAATGCTGTAGGCTCTCACAGCATTTAGCACGTCCCCGGGCCGTGCCCCCCTTGGGCAGTACGTAGAACAATCATTACACTGATGGCATAGCCAGACATCCATGTTGCCAACGAGCTTGTCCTTCAACCCCCACTGGGCCGCGATCATCTCTTTTCTGGGAAACGGTTTTTCGTCCGGCGAGATGGGACACACCACCGAGCACGTAGCGCACTGGTAACACTTCTTGAGTGTATCTCCTCCCAATGCCTTGAGCTGTTTGACAAAGTTGAGATCAGGTTCCACCCACTTGCTGTCTGCCATTTTCCTACCTCCTCGTGCCGTTATGACCAAATAAATTGTACGCGTTTGACATGGAGTTTGGAGTATTTCTCCAATACTCCAAACTCCAATTATCTTACTAGAACCCCTTAAACGGGTTAGGACCAACCCCATGTATTACTTCCATGAACTCTGCGATCATGCCTGGTAGTTTCTCGTACTCGTCGATCGCGATCTGGACCTGCTGAACTCGCTCCTTTTCCAGGGCCAGGCTCTGCAAAGCGTCGCCTATTTTGTCCATGCGGATGTCGGCCAGTTCGCTCCCCTTAATAAAGTGGCATTGATAGTCGTCACCGAACTTGCAGCCGATCAGCATGACGCCATCCATGCCTTTGGACAGGGCGTCCTTGATCCAGACTACGTTCACCGAGCCCAGGCACCTGACCGGAATGACCCTTACATGTGCATTATAACTGAGACGGTTCAGGCCGCATATATCAAGGGCCGGATAGGCATCGTTTTCACATGCAAGTATAAGGACCCTCAGTTTCTCATCATCGTCTTCGGGAACATCGATCGCCTTGACCATGGAGCCGATCGAATCAATATTGTAATCGGCAAAACCAATAATACGCTCCGGACACGCCCCCATGCAGATGCCGCACCTTCGACATCGGGTCGGGTTGGGTAGCGGTGTACCCTTTTCGTCGTCATCTAAGGCACCAAAGGGACACTCCTCGGTACATCGCTTGCACTGTGTACACCTCTGAAAGAAGAAATCAGGAAATGACATATCCCATGTCCTGGGATGCACCGCAATGCCTCTGTTGGCCGACTCGAGACACTGGATCGCCTTTAAGGCGGCACCGGTTGCATCCTCCCTGCACTCCTGTATTCCTAGAGCCTTGCGCACGCAGCCAGCCACATAAATACCCGTCCTCCGGGTCTCATACGGGAAACAGATGAAATTCGAATCTGCATACCCGTCAAAGAGGTCCAGATCCTTAAATCCAGGTCCTTGTCGATACGCGAGATTTAGGATCGGATCATCCCTTGTGACCGGCACCATGCCCGTGCCCAGGACGACCATGTCCACGCCCACCTTGATGTTCTCACCAAGAAGCGTATCGTTGGCCTCCAACACCAGGGTGCCGTCGCCATTTTCAGACACACTGACGACATCCCCCTTGGTCATAAATATCCCTTCATCCTGCTGGATACTCTTATAGAAATACTCGTTCTGCCCAAGGGTGCGCATGTGCTGGTAGAAGATATATGCCTTGGCATCGGGGTTGTCGTCCCGGACATATTTGGCCTGCTTCAAGGCAACCATGCTGGTAACTGCTGCGGCATACGGAAAGTCCTCGTCAACCCCCTGGCCAGGACACTGTACAAACGCAACACTCTGGGCAGGTTTTCCATCAGATGGTCTGACAATCTTGCCCTGGGCCGCCATCTCTTCAAAGGCCACATTAGTCACAACGCCTGGAAGCTTGCCAAAACCTAGATGATCGTAACCGGGCTCTTCCACTGCTTCCACTGCTCCAGCTTCTTCGGCCGGTGCTTCACCCTCTGCCGGTGCGTCAGCTTCTTTCTTGGGTTCATACGGTTTCCAGCCCGTAGCCAAAATAATAGCCCCAAAGCGTTCAGCCTCAGGATCCCGGGCCAGGATGTTGGCAGGTTTCTCTGGCGTAGCCTCGTCCACACCGGGCGGCTGCGCTGGGGCCTCTGCTCCCTCGGCCGCTACAACGGGTGCCGGTATGTCCCACTTGCTCTTGGTCCCGGGCGGCTTAAAGCTTACGTCATATAGCCCGGGGGCGCCAAAGACACGGGCCACCTCGGTCTCCGTACGGATGGAAATCTTTGGATGGGCTTGGGCCTCTTTTATGATCTCTTCAATTATGGGTGTCTGCAAGTTCTCGTACGGAAAGGACCAGGGTGTCTGTTTCCTGAGCTTGGCCGCAAATCCGCCAACTTGAGGCTCTTTTTCGATAATTGTGGCCTCGTAGCCGGCCTTTGCCACATCAAGGGCCGCGCTCAAGCCGGTGACACCGCCGCCCAGTACCATGATCCGCTTGTTAATCTCCTCTTCCGGATGGTATGGCTCGGGACGCTCGATCTTCTCGGCCTCGGCAATGCCCATGCGCAGATAGTCCTGGGCCATCTCTTGAAGCCACTCGTCTACCTGGGGGCCTTCCTCGGGCATGGCATCTTCTCGAGGCTTATGGCTCCAAACCACGCCTTCTCTTAGATTAACCCTTTCTACTATCGCCGGACGAAAATCAAAGACATCCATAAGCACGCGTCGTGAACAGGCAGCAATAACAACCGTATTGACCCCTTCGGTTTCTATGTCATTTTTGATGAGATCAACGCCTTCCGGTGAGCATAGGGCAGGATGGGTCTTGCAGATCTTTATTTTTGGCGGGACCTTTTTTTCCAGTTTTTCTATATCCAGGGCCTCTCCCAGCCCACAACCTTTACAGATGTATACACCAAACTTCTTTTCCATGGATTACCTCCTACCTGCTCACCAAAGTCTGAATGGCCTTAAGGGCCATACCAGTGGCATGTTGATTGGATGAAACTACATCTAGGGGCTTTGCCGCGCAACCCGTGGCAAACATGCCGCCCTGGACCAGATCCGAGACCACAAAGCCATCAGGGTCGTACTTGACATTACCTGGCAACTTGGTGTCTACCGTGTTCGGAACCATCCCTGTGGCCAGAATAGCCATGTCAACCGTTTCCTTAATTTTTTCACCGGTCACTGCATTTTCTGCCACAACCGTAATATCCTTGGTGCTCGCATCTTCCTGAACTTCTGCGACTTTGCCCTTGATCAGGAAAACATTCTCGTCCTCTTTGATCTTCTTGTAGAACTTTTCGTAACGCTGTCCAGGTGCCCTGACGTCAATATAGAATATATAGATCTTTGCCTCAGGATACTGCTCCCTCACATATGTAGCCTGTTTTAATGATGCCATGCAGCAGATATAGGAGCAATAGGGCAAGTGATTTTCGTCTCTTGAACCTGCGCATTGAACGAAACCGATCTTTGCAATTTGCTTATTATCCGAAGGGCGCAGGATTTTCCCGTTTGTGGGGCCATTAGGGGCGGCAAGGCGTTCCATCATCATGTTGGTGATGACGTTAGGATATTGGAATCCGAGATTATCTATCTTGGCAGCATCATAGGGTCTCCAGCCCGTTGCCCAGATGATGGCGCCCACCTTCAGATTTATGGTCCTGGGTTGCATATTGAGATCGATAGCATCATACTTACACGCCTCAACACACTTTTTTGCGTCCTCTGTGCCGATAATCTTGGGAGAAATAACGTAGCGCATGGGAAAGGCCACATCGTGCGGTAGATAGGCGCCTTTCATCGTACACATATCAAAATTGAATTCATCAGGGAGTTTAGTCATGCAAACCTTTTCGCACTCGCCACAACAAGTGCACTTTTCGTTTACATAGCGGGGATTGAGTTTAATAGTCACGTCATAGCTTCCCGGAGACCCTGAAACGCTCTGCACATCTGCCAGTGTGAAGTAGTGAATCCTGGAGTTTTCTTTTATCCTTCTATAATTGATCTCGAGGCCGCATGTCGGAGGACATAGCTTGGGGAAGTAGTGCTTCAACTGGGCCACCCTGCCGCCCAAAGAAGGGTTCTTTTCCACGATAAAAACCTCGTAGCCTACTTCAGCCGCTTCAAGGGCTGCAGTGAGCCCGCTAATACCTCCTCCCACAACCAGGATGCTGCCCGTCTTAATCGGATCTTCGGCTCTTTGTTCTTCTGTCATGCTATCCCTCCGTAGGTATACGTTCTTGCGGAGAACCTCCGCGTTCTAAGGCTGACAAACTCGTAAAAAGTCTCAATCACGCCGGTGGCGTGGCCGATAGCATGGTCATTTCGAGCGCAGCGAAAAATCTTTCCAGCCTAACAGCAATAATTCAAGATTTCTCCCTGCGGTCGAAATGACACATCCAAACAAATTCCACTTTTTACGATTCCATCAAGGTTAAAAAAATCTCCAGGTGCCGTAAAAACGACACCTGGAGTCATAACGATGTTACCCCAAGGAAAGGGACGGTACCCCCTAGTCAGGGACGATCTTGATATACTCCTTCTTAATCATAGTCCACTCTTTGCTCGCCGGATCATACTTGGAATTCCCATAACAGAACCAGTTTGCATCATCGGTGTTCGGAAAGTCTGCCCTGTAATAGAAGCCCGGATAGCGGGACTCCTCCCTGAAGAGCATATGCCGGTTATGGAGCTCAACGGTCCAGAGTCTGTGTCTCATCTCATGGGCCCGCAAGAGTTCATGCAGGTCGCCAGCGCCCAGCTTGAAAGAATCCTCATGCATATCCTTGAACATATCCATGAGGATCTTGAGGTTGGTACCGTTCGTCTGATAGTACGTGGCCCAGCCGGCACCATACTCATTAGTCGCCTTCATCAACCGCATGGAAAAGCCCGAGGGCTTGATGTAATTCGGGTTGATGTCAGTTGCCGTGGTGTACTCATAGTTGTCAAGGAAGAGTCTCACCGGTTGCCACAGGTAGTCTACGATCTCCTGTGCGGACTCCTTGGACGCGGGCGCATAGTCGGCATTGTCGCCCACATACTTGCACATCGCCTTAATAGCAATGCGGCCCTCTGCGTGGGAGCCTGAGGAAAACTTATGCCCGGAAGCGCCTACAACGTCTCCGGCGATAAAGAGGCCATTGACGGTCGTCATGCGGTTATAACCCGTCTTGTAGGAATCGTGGTTCCAGTCTTCCATCGGCCCGCCGCACCAGACACCGCAGCAGCCGGAATGAGAACCGAGCAGATAGGGCTCCGTGGGCATGATCTCTGACATGGTCTTTTCAGGCTCAACGTTCTTTGCGCACCACAGGTTTGCCTGGCCGCAGGTCATGTCAAGAAAGTCTTCCCATGCCTCGGATTCGAGGTGCTTGAGCTCTTTCTTGTCCAGCTTCTCTGCAATCGTGGCCAGGGCGGTCGGGGTATCAAGAAAGACCGGACCACGGCCCTCTTTCATCTCCGCCAGCATCACGTGGTTCCTCAGGCACGTGGGAGTCACCGCAGCCAGACCGTAAGGTGCGTATCTTTCGAGCTCGCCCTTGGTAAAGTCACTCGTAAGATAGTTTTCACCCATCCCGTTTTGGACCTTTGCCTTGAAGAGAAGGAACCAGGCACCCACCGGACCATAACCATCCTTGAAGCGAGTCGGGGTGAAACGGTTTTCCATCATGGTCATTTCAGCGCCGGCCTCCATGCAAAGGGTATAGCCGGACCCGGAGTTCCATACAGGAAACCAGGCACGTCCCTTGCCCTCACCCTGGGACCGAGGCATGTAAATGTTTACAGCGCCGCCGCAGGCAACCAGTGTGCTCTTGGCCTTGATAATGAAGACCTTGTTCTCGCGCACACTAAAGCCGCAAGCGCCAGCAACGGTGTTCTCCTTGTTGGCATCCAGGAGGAGCTTCGTAAGGTAGACTCTCTCCAGGATGTTTTCTTCACCGAGCGCCTTCTTGGCAGCTTCTGCCACGATGCACTTATAAGATTCGCCATTGATCATGATCTGCCATTTGCCGGTGCGCACAGGCGCGGCCCCGTCTTTCAGCAGGCCCAACTCGAGGCCCTTTGCGCCGTCGATGTTCTTGCCCTCCGGACTCAGTTTCCAACACGGGAGACCCCACTCTTCAAAGAGATGGACAGAGTCATCCACGTGGCGCCCTACATCATAGACAAGGTCATCGCGGGTGATACCCATGAGGTCATTTCTGACCATCCTGACGTAGTCTTCAATCGGATTTTTGCCAATATAGGTGTTGATTGCCGAAAGCCCTTGTGCAACTGCGCCGCTTCGCTCCATCGCCGCCTTGTCAACCAGAAGGATCTTCAAGTCGCCCGACCATTTCTTGGCCTCAAAGGCCGCACCGCAGGCAGCCATGCCTCCGCCGATAATCAACAGATCGACTTCTCTTTCCTCAACTTCCGGATCTCTTACCGCGAGAAGCTCTCCCGTCGGTTTACTAGGTATTGCCATATCCGTATCCTCCTTAAATGATACTAATAGATAGATAGTTGAATAAGTTCTATGCTTGCCCAAAGCCGTCCTGACAGACCGCTAAACAGTCTGTGGCATCGGCAGCGTCGTGCCGGCAGCTTCCTCAGTGGAGAGCAAGCCACTGTCAAGGTCCTTACCCTTCAGATCTGCGTACGCATTAGCCGCACCTTCTGCTGTGGTCCGGATAGGGAACTTGAACCGTTTGATCATCCCGTTTCTGAACTTGCAGGTCCACATGATATCTTCGCTGCCTCTCATCGGCACAATACTGGAGCCAAGGGGAACAAAATCGGAATATCCTCTGACTTCAACCGCCTGGGTGGGGCAAATCTTTACGCACGAAAAGCACTCCCAGCACTGATCCGGCTCCTGGTTATAAGCCTTCATGGCCACTGGGTCCAGGATCATCAGGTCATTGGGGCAGATGTACATGCAGGCAGTCTTATCCCCGCCCTTGCAGCCATCACATTTTTCTTGAATTACGAAACTTGGCATTGATATACCTCCTGAATCGATTTTTTTGTACTCTTATTGACTACTTCCCTGGAAGATCCTTGCAGTATGGCAGTATGCCACTTATGTAGCTCAAGATCTCCCCCATTTCTAATAACCGCCTGCTTACACATCCCCCCTTTCAAATAATTTTTCAGACAGGCCCTGTTACCCGTTAGGTTTGAAAGGGCCTGATGGTTTGACCGACAGCCGATTAAGCACCCTGGTTGTCGTGCTTTGACAGTCTTCTTCGGTACACCTACCGGAAAACGTTGTAATAGGAAAAAATGAATTTCAGCCCGGTCAAACCTTTAGTGTATAGAACACTTTCCCGCACCCCTCCGATTGATACGGGTCGGGGCACCAATATTGTAAAATCGTTCTCAGAATACCGGTTCGGCTTGGAGGATGTTAGGATCTATTGTAAAGGAATTCAATGATTTATAAAGCCCCCCATCAAACTCCCTCTTCGTATCATTCCGGGCCGATCTTGTCAAGGCATTTTTGAAGGGAACTAACGGAAAAACCAATAAGAAAGAGAAAGATACGCCAGAACATAATATTGACGATTGATGATTGATGATTGACAAATAATGAATAACAAATAACAAATAACCAGAAATATTTAACGTGAAGACCAAAGGAGAGAGTTTATGGAAGATTTACCAAAACTTCAACTGGACGATACGTTCCGGTTTTCTTGCCACCCTGGCATTCGATGTTTCAATCAATGCTGTCGCGATCTGAACCAATACCTGACGCCATATGATATCTTGCGTCTGAAAAACAGGCTAGGGCTCTCATCTAAGCAGTTCTTAAATCAACACACTGTCTGTCACATCGGGCCAAGGAGTGGCTTGCCTGTGGTATCCTTAAAAATGCTGAAGGAAGACGACCTCAAATGCCCGTTCGTGAGTCCCGCAGGCTGCACGGTGTATGAAGATCGGCCAGGGTCTTGCCGAACGTACCCCCTTGGTCGGATGGCGGTAAGGAAACCGGGCGAACAGGTCTGCCAGGAATCGTATTTTCTGATCAAGGAAGCCCACTGCCTTGGCTTTGACGAACAGAAAGAATGGACAGTGAGAGAATGGAAGAAAGACCAGGGGCTGGATACCTATAATGAAATGAGCGACCTGATGATGGACATTGTGTCGCTTATGAACCGAAGTGGAAAAACTAGGCTCACTGATGAGGAAAACGAGATCTTTTGCATGGCCTGTTACGACCTTGACAGGTTCAAGGACTTTGTATTTGAAAAGAGGCTTGGGGAGTCTGTCTCTATTGAGGAATCAATACTTGAGCTCCTCCGCAAAGACGAAGTAGCCCTGATGAAGTTTGGAATTAAATGGATAAAGTGGAGACTGTTTGGAAATAAGGGATAGAAGAGAGGTGGGTATTGAGTCTTGGAGACCGCAGATGGAACTGTACGGAAAAGTAGCCCTGGTATTGGGTGCTATTAAGGGGATAGGAAAGGGGGTCGGGCTTTCCTTGGCCAGCAAAGGCACTAAGGTGGCTTTGACCTACTATGATTGGGAAGAGTCTCTGGAAGACATGAAGCACGATTTTGAACAGGCGGGCGCTGAGCATCTCATAATTAAGACAAACCTTCTTGAAACAGACGAAATCCCCTCCATGGTTGATAATGTCATAAACAGGTTCGGCCGCCTTGACATCCTGATTAACAACATAGAACGTGGAGGGTGGCCCGTCGTGCACGGCCCTTATGTGCGGGAACAATGGGACCTGGAGCTGGCCACGACCCTCCGGGCAAAATGGTGGGTTTACAAGTCGGCCCTGCCCCACCTGAAGGCTTCCGGTAACGGCGTTGTCGTAAACATCTCATCTATCTCGGGCCTTGTTGGCAGGAGTGGACCGGCCGGCAGGATCTTTAACGACGCTTATTCAGCCGCTAACAGGGCAGTGTCGTCTTTTACCGAGACCTGGGCACGGGAAGCAGCACCTGAAGTCAGAGTCAATGAGTTGATGCTTGGCCTGGTTGAGACACGCCATGGGCCGGGAACCCGCGGGTGGGGCCTGCTGAATGAAACCCAGCGACAGGAGATTATGGACCACACCCCCCTTCAACGCATCGGCAGTATCGAAGATGTTGTCAAGGCAGTGCTCTTTATCATTCAAGACGCACCTTTCATGACCGGCAGCGTGCTCAGGATTGACGGCGGCTATGTGCTGCGTGGAGAATATTCAGAGCCAATGCCCGAGGGGGTGATTAAATAGAAGTTGAGCCCGTTAGAGAGATCGTGGATCGTGGATCATGATCCGGAAATCGAATAACAAATAACGATCAACGAATCACGATCAACGAATCACGAATCACGCTGCCCACTCCGGAATGAAGTGCAGGATGTGTTCCTTGATCTCTTGAAAGTCTTCTGCTTCAACCTCTGCTTCGACCTCGTCAGCATCAAACCAACAGATTGCCACGCCTCTGTGATTATAAACGTTGAAAATACGCCTCCCTTCGTGCTTGGGATGCTCAATTTCTACCACTTCGGCCACAATCTTATTTGCCTCTTCATAGGGCAAGTATCGCGGTTCTTCCATAAACACCTCAAGTATCCGTTCACGGTTCACTGTTGTCCGTTGACCGTTATTGGTTATTCGTTGTCCGTCCTCTGACCTCCGACCTCCGACCTCCGACCTCCTTACCCGTCGGTGAACGGAAAACGGAAAACTGTGAACGGTTACTATCAGACCAACGGCGTTGGGAGAAAGATCTCTTCGTAAAGATTCAGGGCATAGCGGTCGGTTATGCTGGCGACAAAGTCACAGACCATCCGCTCCCGGGTCGTATTGGCAGGGAAAACACCCATTTCCATTTTTCTGAGTTCTTGTTCAAAGGCTTCCTGGTTTTTCAGAAGATAGTAATAGAGTTCCGACAGGATCTTTTTGGCCTTGACAAACTCGCCATGTACCTGATCAGATCTGTACACATTGTCATAGAGAAATTCCCTGAGTATAGCCATTGCCTCGTAAACCGGCTGACTCATCCCAAGGCGCATCTCCCCATCCTCAATATGAGTTGACATCACGAGGTCGTTCACCATGGTCCTGACACGCTCAGAATGGTAACGACCCAACACTTCCACGCATCGTTTTGGAATCTGTTCTTCGTGAATGACGCTGCTACGAATAGCATCATCTAAATCATGATTGAGATAGGCCATGATATCGGCAAAGCGCACCACTATCCCCTCAACGGTTACAGGCAACTCATCCGGTTCCTGAGGTAGAACGGATCCGTAGCCCTTGGAGTGTTTCAGCATCCCGTCACGGACCTCAAAAGTCAGGTTCAGGCCTTGGCCTTTGTTTTCCAGCACTTCAACGACCCTTACGCTCTGTTCCGGGTGAGAAAATGTCTCTGAATAGATTTCCTTTAGCACAACCTCGCCACCGTGCCCAAAGGGCGTGTGTCCCAGATCGTGTCCCAGGGATATGGCCTCGGCCAAATCTTCATTCAGCCTTAATGCCCGTGCAATAGTGCGTGCTATCTCAGAGACCTCCAGGGTGTGGGTCAGCCGTGTGCGATAGTGGTCTCCCAAGGGAGAGAGAAAGACCTGAGTCTTATGCTTCAGGCGTCTAAAGGCATTACAATATACAATGCGATCGCGGTCTTTTTGAAATTCCGTACGAATGGGACAGGAGGCTTCATGGTTTGCCCTCCCCCTGGACTCGCTGCTCAAGCAGGCATACGGAGACATATACTCTCTTTCCCATGCCTCTGTCTCCTCACGTATGGACATGGGCTTATTCAACGGTTTCTTCAATCCTTGCGACCTGCCCATTTTCTCGGAATCCTTTCGAGCAAAAAGCAACACTTGTTTTCCTATTACACAAGAACAAGATCCTGTAAAGGCATATTAAGCGAATGATAAGTTAGTACTTTTCCTGTGTTGCGTTTTCGTGGTACATTCTTATGACGATTCACGATTCACGACATCCTGGAGCAAGACTCAAAATGGACTACGAATTCTTTATGCAAATGGCCCTTGAGGAGGCACAGCAGGCACTTGTCAGGAAAGAATTTCCCGTGGGCTGTGTAATGGTGTACGAAGACAGCGTGCTTGTCACCGGAGCTCGGCACCACAGCGCGCCAGAGAACCAAAACGAGCTGGATCATGCAGAAATGCTGGCCCTGAGAAGGTTGGTTGAGCTTGGCGGAAAAATAGACAGATCAAAAGTCGTTGTCTTTTCGACCCTGGAACCCTGCCTTATGTGCTATGCAGCTCTTATTGTAAACGGGATAAGGCATATTGTGTACGCCTACGAAGACGTTCTTGGAGGCGGGACCGGCCTGGAATTGACAAACCTTAACCCTTTTTACAAGGAGATGAATGTTGTGATTGTCCCAGGTATCCTAAGGCATGGGAGTCTCGGTCTATTCAATAAATTCTTTTCCGATCCCTGCAATGATTATCTGAAAGGCACCCTCCTGGCTGAACACGCCCTGAGGCAATAGCCTTGCATCTTGGAATCTCCAGCCTATCTGCTGCTGATGTTGGGGAATCGCATTTTTGGCGAGTATTACGTTTGAGGCTGGAGGACCGCTTCGCTTGAGGTCTGAGGCAAAATAGAAGAATTTGTTCTGCCTCCAACCTCCAACCTCAAGGCCCAGGGGGCCGATCCTCCAATGCACTCTCACCGAACCCTCAAATACCGGGCCTTGATCCCCCAGATAAAGAACTTTACCCAGCCAAAGCCAAACTTCATCAACTCAACGTCGTCTGCTTTGATTTTCTTTAGAACCTCTGTCTTGACTTTGTATCTTTTAAGGAAGGTACTCCCAAAAACAAATTCGCGGAACTTGTCGAGGTTATACGTGGCCATAAAGGCCATCTTTGCCTTCGGTCCGTAGGGTCCCTCCTGCCCCCACGGATTAGACTGGAACAGGGCCTTTACTTCTGCCCAAATTGCTGTCATTTTGTGATAGCTGATTGCACCTTGATCTTCTGCCCAGCTTTCGGTTGTCCACTCTTGAGACTCATATTGGCCAAGGCAAAAATCAGGAGGTTTGAAAAAATACACGTCCGTGGCTCTTCCCTTTGACCCATGAAAAACAATCCCCTGTTCCAGGGGAAATGTCCGACAGGTGTCAGGCCGATCCGGATAAACGGTGCATCCCGACTCACTCAAGAAAGGACAGGTCTTTTCATCGTTTTCGGCCATACGGAGCAATACATCAGGAAAGCAATTTGATTCCCGCAGCACAACGTCTACGTGTTTGTCCAGAAACTGATCGGACGACATGTTGAGTCGGTTTTTAAGCCGGAGCACATCGTACGGATAGAGGAACAGATTCAAGTTCCGGCAGCACTGCTTAAAACATGTCAGGCCCTCATGGCAGCGGAATGAAAACCGTTCGCCCTCCTGAAGACTCCTTGCGAGAAACCCCTTGTTCCTATCTATATCTATGTATTTCATT
>JAUVJO010000289.1 GCA_030592345.1 Deltaproteobacteria bacterium | reverse complement strand
TTTACCGGTTAAACCTCGAAAGGCCACAAATAACGATTTTTCGCTGGCTATGAACACCAATAGCTGCGTTGCTAAGGCTTGCAATAGCCCGCTATTCCGCGCCTTCGCGCCTTGCTCTTGATGCTCATTGCTCACCGAAAAAAACGCAATTTGCAACCTTCCGAGGTATAAATGACCGGAATCCTTGGCGGCAAGACGGCTTTGCCGAGTGTATGTGGGTGCGATATGAATGAATCCCTTACCTATCAAGACGCTGGTGTCCATATCGACAAGGGAAATCGTCTTGTTGAAAGGATAAAAGAAATTACGGATCAGGCCCCTCGCTCTGGCGTGATCTCCGGGATCGGTGGGTTCAGCGGCCTATACTCGCTCGATGTGAGTCAACATAAGGACCCGGTCCTGGTCACGTCCACAGATGGGGTTGGCACCAAACTAAAGATCGCCTTCTTGATGCAAAAACACGATACCATTGGTATCGACCTGGTGGCAATGTGTGTTAACGATATTGCTGTGCAGGGTGCCAAGCCGCTGTTTTTTCTCGACTATCTCTCAATGGGCGAACTTGTGCCCGAAACCGCTGAGGCCATAATAGAAGGGATTGTCACTGGGTGTAAACTGGCAGAGTGCGTCCTGATAGGCGGGGAAACAGCGGAAATGCCTGGGCTATATGCTCAAGGTGAGTATGATCTGGCAGGGTTTATAGTTGGCATTGCAGACAAGGCAAGGATTGTGGACGGATCAGAGATCCGTGCTGGTCATAAGCTGATCGGTATGGCATCGAGCGGGCTTCACAGTAATGGGTATTCCCTGGTTCGAAAGATCTGCTTTGAAAGACTCAAGTTGAAAGTGGATGACAGGGTTGATGTTCTGGGGAAAACCATAGGCGAAGAGCTCCTGGAGCCTACCAAGATCTATTCCAGGGTTGTCCGTTACCTGTTGGCGGATTTTCCCATTCACGGTATTGCCCACATTACTGGTGGTGGTATCGTGGATAACCTGCCTCGCATACTTCCCTCATCGTGTAAGGCAGTGGTCCGAGAAGGAAGCTGGCTAATCCCCCCGGTGTTTACCTTTTTGCAGGAAGGAGGCAACCTCTCCGCACAGGAAATGAAAAGGACGTTTAATAATGGAATCGGCCTGATTCTTGTCGCACCGGAAAGCGCAGTCCAAGGCATACTGGTATCTCTCGCAGCCATGGATGAGAAGGCGTATGTCATAGGCGATGTTGTGGAGAGGAAAACAGAAGGGGAGAGTCAGGTGGTGTGGGGGTGAGATCCATAAGCGCTTGATATCCATAAGCGCTAAGTTATTTTTACACCGGATGGACTACTGGAAAAGATGAACATCGAACATCGAACGTCTAACATCGAATGGTGAATGAAAAAAAATGAAGAAACAGAAATAGCCGTTGAATGTTCAGTATTGGATATTCGTTTTTTTTTCGATGTTCGACGTTCGATGTTCGACGTTCATCTTTCAAAACAATTCCGTTAAATGTTACGTATTGGATATTCGTTTTTCATTCGATGTTGGATGTTCGATGTTCGACGTTCATCTTTTAATGTGAAAGTCTATAGCTTAGTTTCCAGCTACTATATCGTAAACCGCAGCCAGCGCTTCCGGGAGTTTTTCAGGCTTGCTGCCCCCGGCTTGTGCCATGTCAGACCGGCCGCCACCGCCACCGCCAACCATGGCAGCTACCTTTCCTATTATGTCGCCGGCATGGTATCGCTCCAAGTGATCTTTTGTCACCACGGCTACCAGAAGCACTTTTTTCGGTGTCCTGCTACCCAACACAACAATGCCGGACTTCATTTTCGTTTTTAGAAGATCGGCCATGTCTCTTAAGGCCGCCTGTGTGTCTACTGAGGCCTCCTGGGCGAGGACTGATACGCCATTTACGACCTTGATCTCGTTAAGGGAACTGTCTGACGCCTCGGCCCGTGCCTTGGCCTTGATGGCAGCGAGTTCTTTCTCCAGGGTCTTTTCATGTGCCGTGATTTTCTCAACCCTGCCTGTAAGTTCTTCAGGCTTGGTTTTCAAACTCACTGCCAGGCTACGTAAGGTATAAAAGGCTTCTTGTACGTTTAAAAGGGCATCTCTGCCAGTGACCGCCTCGATGCGTCGGACCCCTGCTGCCACACTCCCTTCGCTTACGATCTTAAACAGGCCAATATCCCCTGTCCTTTCAGTATGGGTCCCGCCGCACAGCTCCTTGCTAAAATCGCTAATTGCCACGACGCGCACGCGCTCCCCATATTTTTCCTCAAACAGGGCGGTCGCCCCGGTCTTAAAGGCATCCTTTGCATCCATCTCATCGATCTGAATAGGGCAATTTTGCTGAATTCGGTCATTGACCAGTTTTTCAATCTCCTGAAGGTTCTTTTCGTCGATGGCAGAAAAATGGGTAAAATCAAAGCGCAATCTGTCAGGTGCTACCAGTGACCCCGACTGCTTTACATGATCGCCAAGTACCTGGCGAAGGACCGCATGCAGGATATGGGTAACCGTGTGGTTTCTGCAAATGGCTAAGCGTGTGTTTTCATCCACGGTGAGCGTCACAGTCTGTCCCGGAGAGATGCTTCCCTTAAAGACATTGCCCTTGTGGATAATGATATTATTCGGGTCCTTAACCGTATCTGAAACTTGCATCTCAAAACCTTGAGTGTAGATACGGCCGCGGTCTCCCACCTGACCCCCTGCCTCACCATAAAATGGGGTCCTGGCTGTCACAAGCTCAATCTCGTCTCCTTCCCTTGCCTGTTCGACAGCGTTACCCTCACACACGATCATGAGGACTTCCGAATCCGCATTTGTGAACCCGTATCCCACAAAATCGGTCTTTATCCCTTGTGCAGAAAGCCTATTATAGGCCGAGCCTTCCGGAAAAGATATCACGTGAGCACGCGACCGGAGCCTCTGCTGTTCCATGGCCGCGTCAAAGCCTGTCATGTCAAGGGTCATTCCCTCATCGCGCACAATATCCTGTATAATATCAACCGGAAAACCATAAGTATCATACATCTTGAATATGAGGTTGCCCGGGATCTCTGAAACCCCTTTTGCCCGCAATTCACCCAGGGCATCTTCCAGTACCCGAAGACCGGTGTCGAGTGTCCCCAGGAAACGCTCCTCTTCGCTTCTTATGATATTTTTGATGTAGGCATTCGCTTCTGAGAGTTCCGGGTAAGCCGTCTTCATAACCTGAGAGACCTTTTCAGCGGTCTGATACAAAAAGGGCCGGGTCAAACCCAAGGCGCGACCATAACGCACGGCTCGCCTCAGTATTCGGCGTAGCACATACCCCCGCCCCTCATTGGATGGGAGCACACCGTCTCCGATCAGAAAGGCCGCGGCCCGGCTGTGGTCTGCCACGACCTTCATAGAGACATCAACCTTAAGAGATTCCTTTAGCGAACGACCGGAAAGCTCCTCGATTTCGTCTATTATGGGCATGAAGAGATCGGTTTCATAATTGTTGGTAACCCCTTGAATCACTGCTGCAATGCGCTCCAGCCCCATGCCGGTATCAATGCTCGGTTTTGGAAGGGGTGTCATCGTGCCTGATTCATCCCGGTTAAATTCCATAAAAACCAGGTTCCACAGCTCAAGGTACCGGTCGCACTCACAACCCACCCGGCACTCTGGTCGTCCACAACTCATGGCCTCGCCTTGATCGATCAAAATCTCCGAGCACGGCCCACAAGGACCGGTATCTCCCATTGACCAGAAATTGTCTTTTTTGCCGAGACGAACTATTCTATCTTCTGCGATCCCTGTATTGGCAGACCAGAGCTGATGTGCCTCATCGTCTTTCTCGTAGACCGAAACCCAGAGTTTTTCTGCTGGGAGGCCGTACACCCTGGTCATGAGATCCCACGCAAGTTCAATGGCTAACGGTTTGAAATAGTCCCCGAAGGAGAAGTTGCCGAGCATCTCAAAGAAGGTATGATGCCTGCCCGTGTGTCCCACGTTTTCAAGATCATTATGTTTACCGCCTGCCCGAACGCATTTTTGAGAACTGGTTGCCCGTATGTAGTCTCGCTTTTCTTCTCCCAGGAAGGTGCGCTTAAACTGTACCATACCAGCATTGGTAAAAAGCAGGGTAGGGTCATGCATGGGTACCAGAGAGGAACTCTTTGCGATCGTATGGCCTCGCTGCTCAAAATATTCCAGGAATTCCCTTCGCAGATCATCAGATGTTTTCATGGTTTTTTTAAAATCGTGACTCGTGCTTTGTTAATCGTTGATCGTGATTGGTTGCTCGTTCCGTTTTCTTGCAAATCCGGAGATGGTCAAATAGTTGAGTTATTGAATAGTTGAGTTGTTGAAACGTAACTTCTCAAAAAGTCCGGATAATCTCCCGATAATCACTAATATGTTGCTACGTAGGGCAAGGTGAACCGCTGAATCCCGCCTGTGGCGGGACCATTTCAATTGATACCTAACCAGCCAGCTACTTAAGGCATTGGAGGCCGAAGTTCAGCGGTTCACCTTGCC
>JAUVJO010000367.1 GCA_030592345.1 Deltaproteobacteria bacterium | reverse complement strand
GTGGGGATGTTTTTCGGCAGGCGAAGTTATGAAACCATGTTTCGGATCAACGCCTATGCCCACGTTACACAGCTTGCGGCCTGGATACCGTATTTTGGATATCTGACGGAACCGTGGAGGTTCTTTCTTATCGGGGCCGGTCTGGCCAAGGCATGCGGACTTAAGTGGTCTTACGCCCTTGTATCTGTTGTGATAACCTTTGTTGTGATATTGTTGTTTGTATGGTCGCTTCAACCCGTTGTATTTTATTTTAGATCAATAATAACCTCGTTCTAATAGGTGGAGGTATAGAAAATGACAGACAAGATAAAAGTACTGATGGTTGATGACGAGGAGCAATTCCGCGCAACAACCAAGAAGATTCTGGACAAAAGAGGATTCGACACGATCGTTGCCGCAAGTGGCGAGGAGGCCATCGACAAGGTCAAAGACAAACCGGACGTGGTGATACTCGACATCAAGATGCCCGGCATTGACGGTCACGAGGCCCTGAGGGAGATCAAGAAGCTCTCCCCGGATCTCCCCGTGATCATGCTTACCGGTCATGGGGCGATGCCTTCTGCCAAGGAGGCCCTGGCTACGGGGGCATTTGATTATCTTGCAAAGCCGTGCGATATTGACATTCTCGCGGGCAAGATAACCGATGCCTACCGGCGGAAAGATGAGAAAGTCCCTGTAGAGAGAAAGGTCGGGGACGTGATGGTCCCAATTGAAAGTTATAGTACTATAAACCAGGACCAGACCGTCAAGGACGCCATTCTTAAGTTGAAAGACTCGTTTTCGACAACCGTAACCACCAGCCGGATCATGGAGACGCTACACCGCTCCATGCTCGTGTTTGACGACAAGGGGAAGGTAAAGGGAGTTCTGACCCCTGGTGACATAATCGAAGGGCTCAAACCTGCCTACTTGAGAGCACCTAAGATCTCAATGGCAGATACTATTGAGTTTTCCCCTATGTTCTGGACAGGGATGTTCAGCACTCAGGTTAAGGAGCTGGCTAAAATGAAAATCAGTCAGATCATGTCTCCTGCGCCACCCACCATCGATGCGGGTGAGAACCTCATGGAAGCTGCTCACGCGATGATGGAAAACAAGGTCGCGCGGCTGGCCGTCACAAGAGGTGGAGAAGTGGTCGGCGTGATTCGGCATCAAGACATGTTCTTTGAGATTGAAAAGGTGATGAGAGTGTAAATGTAGTCTTTTGTCACCGCATTCATGGACATTACTAACAAGTTGGGCCAGCCCTTGACGTGACGAGTCAAGGGCTGGGCCGCTTTACTCCACGGGTTTCGTTATGCAAGACTACTACAAGACCATGAAAAGGATGATTCTCACCAGTGTGGCAGTGGTGTTTTTCGTCCCGTTCATCCTGACCATAGGTATTGGCTATTACTATTTTGCGAATTCTTTGAGGACAAGCACAATTAACGGCTTGAAGCAAATAGTTTCCGACCACTGTCAGATGATCGACTCTTTTCTATCTCAGCGGCAAGCCAATTTGGAATATGCCATTGCTTCATGTAGTTTTGAAGTTATCAGTCAACCTGAACAACTTCGCAAGGTCTCATATCTTTTGCAAAGGGAATCAAACGCATTTGTGGATTTGGGGGTCTTTAATGAAGCCGGTGTTCACCTGGTATATGATGGACCTTACAAGTTGGCGGGCAAGAATTATGCAGAGGCAGACTGGTTTAAGGAAGTGATGAAGCAGGGCCACTACATCAGCGACGTTTATTTGGGGCATAGACGGATACCTCACTTTATTATCGCTGTTGCCAGAGAGGCTGAGGGAAAGAAATGGGTGCTTCGCGCAGCAATTGATACACACATGTTTAATGATCTGGTAAGAGCGGCCAGGATTGGTGAAACCGGGGAAGCGTATATCGTTGATGCTGATGGCATATTTCAGACAGAACCGCTTTTTGGTGGGCATCTGTTGGAAAATGATCCGGATTACAAGAAATATCCAATAGACGAAAGCGGCATCAAGACGTTCGTTGCAGAGGATGCAGGAGGGGATGAATATCTCTACGTCACGACCAACTTGAAGGATAAACACTGGTTGTTGGTCGCAAGACAGAAAAAAGCCGATGCCTTCAGTGCGCTTCGTTCAGCCGGCCTTTTGATCGCACTCGTTGCCATTATCGGAGCTGCGGTCATGGTTGGCGCGGCTTTTTACGTGAGTGACCGCATTGTGAGGCGGATGGAAGAGATGGATTCTGAAAAGGAACAGTTGAGCCAGCAACTCGTTAGGGCAAGCCGTCTTGCCGAGATTGGGGAAATGGCGACAGGTATTGCCCATGAGATCAACAACCCTCTTCAGATCATGAAGAGCGAGCAGGCCCTTATAGACATGCTCCTGTCGGAGCTAAAAGAAAAGGGCGAACTAAAGGAATCGGAATCCTTAACAGAAATGGAGGATTCCATGCAACAGATTGCATATCAGATCGGCCGCGCTTCAAAGATCACTCATTCGATCCTCAGGTTCGGCAGAAAAGAAGAATCCGTGGCCCAGGACGTTGACCTGCGGGCCATGATCCCTGATGTCACGGACATGATTGCAAAGAGGGCAACCGTCGAAGGTATCGACATAAAACAAGACATTTCAGAAGACACCCCTTCGGTTCATGTGGACCCCTCGCAGTTACAACAGGTTTTTGTTAATCTTTTCAACAACGCGATTGACGCTATTGTGATGAGACACGGGCCTCAAGGGGGTAAACTGATCATCGAAGCCGGTCAGGGAAAGAACGGAAAGGCGGAGATTACGGTCACAGACAACGGCAGCGGAATCAGCCCGGAGAACGTGAAAAAGATTTTTAGCCCTTTTTTTACGACCAAACCGGTCGGCAAAGGCACAGGATTGGGCCTTTCGGTCTGTTTTGGTATTGTTGAGAACATGGGCGGCGTCATGGATGTCAGCAGTGAAGAAGGCGTTGGCACAACCTTTACGATAACCCTGCCCGCGGCAACTTAACGTCTCGGAATTTCTGCAACTTATTGAAAAAATAGATAGTTTTTGAGGCTTGGGTTGCTGCCTCGCCCCGGAATGACGGAATGGTGGAATGTTGATATTTAAAGGAAGTTTTCCGTTTATCAACTTCCCTGTCAAGGGGGTTTTTTCCAATAGACCAATAATCCATTTTCCCAGTACCCATTATTCCATCATTCCAGTATTCCAATTGGGGCGAAGCCCCTAAGAGTAAGGGGGCATCACTTTGTTCATCGTCAACTCATGCCCCTCCGGAAAATCCCCCTCCCGTGGATGGCAATGAAAGCAGAGCAAACCGGTCCATTGAAACGAATTATCCTGGTTTCCACACCCTGGCCGCTATATAGCCGGCCCTCTATCCAGCTCGGGACTCTGAAGGCGTATTTGAAGAGCAGGTTGCCCGGGTTGAAGATAGATGCCCTTCACCTTTATCTAAAAGTGGCAGAAAGGATCGGATACAAACTCTATCACGCAATCTCTG
>JAUVJO010000409.1 GCA_030592345.1 Deltaproteobacteria bacterium | reverse complement strand
GCCGTGATGACAACATCTTCCTGTGTGGCCCTGACGTTTCCCGTGAACTCCACCCACTTCATCCTATGGTCTGAATCAACCGCATCAGATGTAATACGGATCGGTACGCCAACGTCTGCCTCTTCTTTGGGCACTCTACCACGGGGCTCAGAAGATGCAACAGCACTCATCCCTGCCAACCCCGAAAACAGAAAGATCAGAAACAGTGTCTGAACCAAGAATTTTGGATTGCGGATTGCGGCCTCCGGCGGGCCTTCGCCCCGGAGGAATTGCGGATTCATGTTGGACATCCTCTTTCTCACAACAGCCGCAACTGCTCAAACACTGCTTCCACACCGCCCCTCACCAACACTTGCTCAGTGTCAAAAGAAAAAAACAGGCTGTTCCCCGTAAGCCGGATGCCATCTCCTTTAACAACGATCGGCGTGTCCGTGGAAATAGACCGACTTTTGTGGTCATAGCATAGCTTCTCCGTGTTCAATTCATACGGACCAGTTCTTACGACCACATCTCCGAAAACCTCCATGTCGTTGGTGTCAGTCAAAACCATCCCGTCACGACCGGTCAAATGTATGCTCTTGCCACCATTGAGAAAGAACGTGGCGGAAATATCCTTAAGAACCGTCTTGTTTTCCGCCTTTTGGAAATGCACTGATTGAGCGTCCAGTATCCATTCCGTGACGCTATCTCGGGTTGCCACATGATGAACCTGATTCACGCTAATACCCTTTTTTACATCTTTGGGCAACATCGAAACCAGGGCATCCGGCCCTTTGCTGTAATAATGGTAAACGACCAAGCCAACCACAAGCCCGGCAAGCACCAGGCCAATAAACAAAAACATGCCTGCGTACGTTTTTGGCCTCAAAGTGTCTACCCCGAACGGTCATAAACTGCGTTTTCTTGAAGTGCCTAAAGTTGCAGGACCAATACCAGTTTTCTATAATAATATCCTCAAGTCCTCAATCCCGCCAGAGGCGGGACTCACTTTAGGCACTTTAGTTCACTTTAGTTCACTTTAGTTCACTTTAGTTCACTTGCATCTTCCAGAATCTCCAATTGTGGCCGTGCTGACTATAGCCCTTCTTATGGCCTTTAATTGTTCCAGAAACGGCTTCATGCCTTTGAGTCGCAGGGCATTGGGACCGTCGCAGAGGGCTCTATCCGGATCTTCATAAGCCTCAACGAAAATCCCGTCCACACCGGCGGCAGTGGCTGCTCGAGCCATCATGGGAACAAACTCCCTCTCCCCCCCTGAGGCATCACCGGCACCGCCTGGAAGCTGGACGCTGTGCGTGGCATCGAATACCACAGGCCATCCAAAACCGCGCATGACGCTCAGGCTGCGCAAATCAACGACTAAATTGTTATAGCCGAAAGTGGTCCCCCGTTCTGTCAGGATAACATCGCGATTGCCTGTAGAAAGCACCTTGTCCAAGACATGCTTCACGTCCCAAGGGGCCAAAAACTGCCCCTTCTTAATGTTGACAGGCTTTCCCGCTTCAGAAACTGCCACTATAAAATCCGTTTGCCGACACAAGAAAGCCGGGATCTGGAGCACGTCGAGCACCTGGGCGGCAGGAGCAATTTCACTAAACCGGTGCACGTCGGAAAGCACACGCACACCTAGCTTATCTTTAATCGTTGAAATGATGTCCAACCCTTTGGAAAGCCCTGGTCCTCGATAGGAACTCAGTGAAGTTCGGTTGGCTTTATCATAGGAAGTCTTGAATATAAACGGGATTTGAAGTTCGTCCGTCAGGTCTTTCAGGAAGGCCGCCGCCGCCATGGTCGACTCAAGGGTCTCAATGACACACGGGCCGGCAATCAAAACAAGCTGATCGCCGCCGCCGATACTAATTCCTCGTACGTTAACAACATGTTGCATGCGATATCTGTGCCAACAAAATCGGTTTTTGAAAGAGAAAGCCCTAGACTCTGAAAAACTGACTGTTTTTAACGTACAGCATAAGAAATGTCAAGGCTGAGCAGGAGAGAAGCACACATGGCAAATCGAACTTGATTCTTCACTCGCAAGTTGTTATGGTCAATTCAAAATTCGCTGGGACTATAGACTTTCACATATTAAATTTCACAGCGTTATCGGTCGTCGGCGTATTACAATACAGCCTCCTCCCTCTGGCCTTGTGAAATTTAATATGTGAAAGTCTATACCTTGATATAGAGTTTCAGAAAAAAATTTTGGCAAGGCCAGAGGGAAAAATCCGAGTAAGGCGTACGTGCGGGTACGTTGTCGAGGATTTCGACAGATAACGCAGCCCAAAATCTTTTTCTGGAAGTCTATAACATGGCAAATAAGTTCAGAATCTCAAAGCTCGGTTACCTCTTAATCGGAATCGCACTGTGTGCTATCGCAGCACCACTGATATTCATGGCTGTCAAAAAGCTGGAAGGGGAACCGCCTGTATTCAAGTGGGACGCTCCGATCCATCCCATTGGCGCGTCATGCATCCTCAATGGGGTCGCCTCTGATCAGAAAAGCGGTCTTAAAAGGGTATGGATAGCAATCCTTCAACAAGGACGAGAACAGGTTCTCTATGACAAAAGGTTCCCTTCAGAGGGGTTCTTCACGGGAAAT
>JAUVJO010000303.1 GCA_030592345.1 Deltaproteobacteria bacterium | reverse complement strand
TACAAGTATGACAAGCTCGGTTTCTTCGAAAACAGACGGCCGAAACCCAACATATACCTCGAAAGGCCACAAATGACACTTTTTCGCTGGCCCTGAACATCAATAGCTGTGTTGCTCAGGCTTGCAATAGCCAGCTATTTCGCGCCTTCGCGCCTTGCTCTTGATGCTCATGACTCACCGAGAAAAGCGCCATTTATGACCTTCCGAGGTATAAAACGGCTGAAGTTAGAACCGAACCCGCCAGGAGTTACGGATGTCAGGCAGAAAAACCTCGCCTTAGCGACTTTTGTGCTTTGTGACCGACTTGACTTTTACGGTCTGCCCGACGCGGGCCTTGAAATAGGTGCCGGCATCTGCCTGGTTTATAGAAATCTCAAGCAGGTTGCGGCTTCCGAAAATGACAACCGGAGAGCCGATTTTTACTGAGTCATACGACCTTGATATAGTCTTGATATTGAACCTTCCAAGGCTGATCACAATATCTTTGACTCCCTCTTCCTGTCTGAACCTCTCAAATGCTTCCTGATCAATGCTAGTAATAAGGTTGCCAAAGTGGTCAATCGAAATAACGTTTCCAACCAGTTCATGCGCAGAAGATACGAAAGGAGCGGCGATGTCTAGTGTCACGATATCAGAGAGCAAGATCTTTTTCCCCATGTGACGTATTTCCCCGCCCTTTGACAGGTAGGCTGCCACAGGAGCAAAGACATCTCGACCGTGGAACGTATTGCTAACTGGTTTTAGGAAATACTGCTCGTTCGTCACGGCACATATCTCATCCACCTTTTCGTCCTGGACGACCAAGCTTAACACGCCATTGTCAGGCGCGATGAAAAAATGCCCTTCCTTTTTCAAACAGATCACTTTTCTCCTTCCACCCACGCCCGGATCGACTACGATCACATGAATAGAGCCTTTTGGAAAATACCTGAAAGAGGCACTAATTGCTAATGCTGCATGCGCAATATCGTGTCTGGTAATATTATGGGTAAGATCAACGATCCGGACACTGCTATTGATTGAGAGGATGACGCCTTTCATAACGCCTACGTATTCGTCTTTTAGGCCAAAATCGGTAAGCAGGGTTATGATCGGGTTTACTTCTTTCATCGTAATAGTTCACCGCAGAGACGTAAGGGACGCAGAGGAAAAAGACGTGGAATTCTATTTTGAATTGAATAACCCCTGCTGGATTGAAAAGCCTAAATGTCGGTAGGCTTCTCTACTAACCTTGCGGCCAGAGGATGTACGGGTGAGGAGCCCGGTCTTGAGTAAATAAGGCTCCACAACATCCACCAAGGTGTCAGATTCTTCATGCAAGGTGGCTGCAATGGCCTCGATACCTACAGGCCCGCCCTTGTAGAACTCGATGATTGCTTTTAGAAACTTCCGGTCAAGAACTGTCAGGCCCACTTCATCCACACCTTCAAGTGCCAGGGCTTCCCTGACTGTATCCTTGTGGGCAATACCGTCGCCTCTCACCTGGGCAAAGTCCCTTACGCGTTTTAAGAGACGATTCACTATTCGGGGGGTGCCCCGAGAGCGGCGTGCAATCTCGTAAGCCCCATCCATGTCGATTTCGAGATTCAAAAGGGCTGCCGAGCGTTTTGCAACATGAACAAGGTCCTCCTCAGAGTAAAAATCAAGTGTCCTGAATATCCCGAAGCGTTCACGTAAAGGGGCCGAGAGCAAGCCTGCCCGCGTGGTAGCACCTATCAGGACAAAGCGTGCCAGGCGGTACCTGTGGCTTCTTGCGTGGACCCCTTTATCAAAGATAAAGTCCACGGCAAAATCTTCCATGGCCGGATAAAGGAACTCCTCAACCACTCTCGGTAGCCGATGGATCTCATCGATAAAGAGTATGTCCCCTTCTTCCAGATGGGTCAGGATGCCTAACAGATCCCCACCCTTGTCCAGGGCCGGGCCACTGGTCACTGTGATGTTAACACCCATCTCTTCTGCAATGATATGGGCAAGGGTGGTCTTTCCCAGGCCGGGGGGGGCGTGAAACAGGATGTGATCCGGCGGCTCCTCTCGCTTGAGTGCTGCCTCAATGGCAATGGCAAGGGTCTCTATCACCTCGGCCTGACCAATGTATTCTTTCAAGGTTTTAGGCCTGAGGCTAACAAATTCTGATGGTTCTTCGGAAGGGACAGACTTTTTTGAGAGTGGATCGCCACTGCCCTCATCAACGACTGTCATTATTATCGGATTCTTATCACCCATAAGCATCATCAAATTTTGAGGATTGAAAAATTCCTGAATTTCTCCTTACGTGGTCTCCCCACGATAGACCTCTTCAAAGAGTTCTTCAGCCGTGGTTATATTGGTATTTCTATTCAAGGCAGCAGTGATCATCTCCCTGGCCTCTTTTGCCTTGTGTCCCAACTGTTTCACCAGAACATCCTGTACCTGTTCCTTGAAGTCCTCGGATGGGGTGGTCCCTTCGGCTTTTTCGACCTCTCGGATCAAGGCAAATTTGGCCAGCTTGCCCTCCAGGGTAGCAAGGATCTTCTGTGCTGTTCGGTTCCCGATCCCTTTCAATCGTTTCAGATAGGCCATGTCCCTTGACTCTATAGCCCTGGCAATATCGCGAACCGGCTCTGAAAGAGCCTGGACTGCCTTCATGGGCCCAATATCTTCCACGGATATGAAATGGCCGAAAAATTCCCTCTCTACCTCAAGGTTGAAACCTATCAGGATGGGCTTGGGCTGGCGCTCGGTCTGATGATAGTATATGTATAAGGCAAGAGCGTCCCCGATTCTCTTGGAATCAATCGATTCTCTAATCATTGCGGGCAGGAGTATCTCGTAACCAATCTGGTTGGCCAACAGCAGAATACGCTCCCCTTCTATTCTTAGCAACTTGCCTTCCAGATAACCTATCATGACGTTACCTTATCAATTAGTTTCTCACCGCCCGCTTCGCTCAAGACGCAGAGGTCGCAGAGAGAAAACATTATTTCTTTTCTGCTCAGAGGAGGCAGTGATATTCTCAAGCCACCAGGCGCAATAGAAATAATCTCTGCGCTCTTTGCGTCTCTGCGGTGAATATAGCCTTGTTCAAATATACATGGCTTTGAGACTAACCGCACAGATTGAATGTATTTGGCCTAAACGATGGTCATCGTCTCTCGGTTCTTTTCATACCTGAAAAGGCCCACCAGGGCGAGGGCGAGGGCATCAGAGGCATGAGACGGCACAATGGCTGTCTCTTTTTTCAAAAAATGCCTGACTGCTCTTTCCATCTGAGCCTTGGAGGCACCACCGTTCCCGGTGAGAATGCGTTTGGCTTCCCGTGCAGGAATTTCTATGGCAGGAACCCTACACCGAGCGCCTGCAACAAGTATGGCACCGCAAACCTTTCCAAGGGCAATACCCGTTTTGGGATATTGCTTCAGAGAAAAGATGCCTTCAATGACCATGAGATCTGGTTTTTCGGAATTTAGAATGGAGCAAAGCTCGGAGAAAATAAGATCAAGGCGGTTGGACAAGGTATCGTCCTTAGAAGTTCGGATCGTTCCAAAGGCATACGCTCCTATTCGGGAACCGGTTCCTTGCACGATTCCGAACCCGGTATCAGCCAAGCCGGGATCTATGCCGATTGCCTTGACTAGAGGTTTCAAAGGTCATGTTTGGTTGTTCTTGATCATTCAATCGTCTTTAACTTTTTCTCGGCGATCTTTGCCTCGTTGGAATTCGGATATTTGTGCACCAATTCCCTGAGGATAAGCTTGGCATTAGCGGTATCGCCGAGTTGGAAAAAGGCAAAACCCTGCTTGAGAAGGGCGCTTTGGACTTTATTCCCGTTGGGGTACTTATCGATCACCTTCTCGTATTCCAATATGGCCTGTTCATACCACTTCTCATCATAATAGACTTCACCTATCCAGAACTGAGCATTGTCCGCGTTTTTGGATTTTGGGTACTTCTTCACAAATGCCTGAAACAGCTCCCGAGCACTATCATACTCGCCTTTGTCAAATTGCTGTTTGGCCACAGCGTAAAGCTTATCAGGTGTTTTCTTTGCTCCTTTTTTTTCTTTGTCCGGCCAGGTCTTTTGGGGCTTCGAGGAAACGGACTTCTCTGATGGTTCCAGGCCCATATATTGTTCCAGTCGAACAATACGATCAAGGGCGCTTTTGAGGCGTTTTTCCTGGTTCTCCCAGCGCTCCTTTTGCCCGGCCTCAGTCTCGGCCAGGCTACTTATTCTTTGCCGGGTCTCATAACGTCCTTCATCAATCTGGCCGCGAAGCTGCTGTGTCTCTTCTCTGAGGTCCTTCAGGAGTGCATGCAGATCCGCATCTTTGCTCCGATATGCCACATCTGATTTTTCTTGTTCCTCTTGAAAAAGTCCTACTTTGGATTGAAGGGCAGTCCTGTCG
>JAUVJO010000092.1 GCA_030592345.1 Deltaproteobacteria bacterium | reverse complement strand
CCCGCCAGGTTCATGAGAGCAAGGACCAGACCCAGGCAAACAAACGCACCAGGCGCTTCAACCATGAATGTGAATGGTTGAAAGGACGGTCCGAATACCTGAATGACAGTGTCTGAGAATGGAATGGATATGGTGCCGGCGCCAAACGCCTCACGAATAGCAGCAAGGAAACCGAGGGCAATGGTAAATCCCACGCCCATGCCGAGCCCGTCCGCTGTGGAAGCTACAACACCATTCTTGGAGGCAAATGCCTCGGCCCGGCCAAGGATAATGCAGTTCACCACGATCAAGGGGATAAAGATGCCGAGCTGTAGAAATAACGGATAGGTAAATGCCTGCATGACGAGTTCCACCACTACCACAAACGTCGCGATAATGATGATAAAACACGGCACCCTCACCTGAGTGGGTATAATCTTACGAAGCGCAGAGACCAGGATATTTGAACATACCAGAACAAATGTGGCTGCAACCCCCATTCCTACGCCATTTGCCACCGTCTTGGTAACCGCCAGCACCGGACAAAGCCCGAGGACAAGCCTAAAAGGCGGAATCTCTTCCCATAACCCCTTGGTAAATTCTTGTACGAGTGTTTTGGCCATTATTCTTTCTCCCTACTTGGCAAAAGCCTTGGCTTGTTCCATAATTTGGGGCTTCAGTCGCGTATAGAACCCTTGGCTGTCGGTAATACCCTGGCACACACCCCTGGATGTTATGGTAGCGCCTGACAAGGCGTCTATCTGTCCGCCATCCGGCTTGACCTTTATAGGTGCGTTAAAGGGCATACCCTTAAACTGGGCCCTGAAGGACGGATCATCCTTTGCCTTGGAGCCCAGCCCCGGGGTCTCGGAGTGGGTCGTGACACCTATGCCCACGACTTCATCATTATCAAGGTTCATTCCTACCATAACGCCGATAAGGTCTCCAAACCCCTTTCCAAACGTTTCAAATACGACGGTGTTGGGCTTGCCATCAAGGACACCGATGAAGAAGTTCCTCTCCACATCCCCGTCTTGTAGCTTAAAGCGATCTACGAGCGGATCATTGGTGCATCCTTGCAGGATCTCTATGATGGCAGGTCCTTTTACGAACTTTAGCTGCTGGTACTCGATTTGCGCCGCAGTCCCGGACTTAACAACAGCCAGCAGCCCACCGCCACAGGCCGCCATAATGCCAAGAACCACGATCATCCTTATGATATCACGCATTTTCTACCACCTTTCCAATCGCTTTGGGTCTGATCTTGTCCATAAGCGGGTTGGCAAGATTTATTAGGAGGATGGAAAAAGGAACACCATCCACATAGGCCCCAATATTTCTTACAAGCACCGTCATCAACCCGGCGCAGGCCCCGAATATGAGCATTGGAATGAAGTTCGCCGGAGATGAAGAGTCTTCGGGCAGTATGAAAAAGGCTGCGATCAATGTATAGCCGGTCAGCAAATGAAAGGCAGGGCTTGCGTATTTGGTTGGGTCGGACAGGTTAAACAAAAGCGCTGTTACAAAGACACCCGCAAGAAAGGATAGCGAGATCTCCCATCGCATGTATCCCCTTAACATGAGGTAAAGGCCGCCTACAATGAGCCCCAGGCCGAATGTAGACCCGATGGCCCCTGCCTGTCTCCCCATGAAGAGATCGCCCAAGCTGAATTTTTGGATGGCTGCCGGGCCAAAAGCTTTTAAATCGGCCAGCGGATAGGTCATGACAAAGCCAAGGTCATAATTGCGAAGGGATTCGTTAAAATCAAAGATTCCCTGGAACGAGATTACCAGCGTGGCCAGGGCGAGCAGCGGTGGATTCAAGGGATTAAACCCTATGCCACCAAATATCTGTTTTCCCACGATAATGGCGATGAGTGTCCCCAGGGCAACGAGCCACCAGGGAGCAGTGGCAGGCATGAGCATGCCCAGCAGAAGCCCGGTGACTGCTGCACTGCCGTCACCAATAGGGGCTGACTTTTTCAAGATCAGACTCCAAATGAATTCCCAGATCATGGCACAGGCCATGGAAAAGGATATTACCGCCAGGGCCGGTGCGCCGTACTGGCTTATGCCCATCAGCACGGCCGGAAGTGCGGCAATCATAATATTGTAATTTTTTGTCGATATCTTGCTGCCGTCGTGCCAGTAGGGAGCGTGGGCTACGACAAGCTTCTTTTGACTACTCATTGGTTGCCTCCGCGGTTTCCATCAGGCTAAGTTCATACTTTCCTAACATTATATACTGAAAGATCGGTATTCTGGATACACACACGTAAGAACACAACCCGCACTCGATACAGCAATCGAGATCGTACGTGTTTCTTGCATCTTCATAAAGATGGGCCTCAAGGAAACGGACGAGCATATTGACCGGGATTTTGACCGGACAGATCCTGACACACTCCCCGCAGTTGGTGCAGGGATAATCCGTGGTCTGGGCGCTATCAGCTTCAGCCTGTACCACAATACCGTCTGTGTCCGGCTCCACCGGAAGGTCTTCGGAATATGTGGCGGCGCCTCTCATTGGGCCCCCAAGGATGAGACGATCCCGATCGTTTACCGAAACATTGCAGGCTCGAAGCAGATCCCCTATAGGGGCTCCGATCCTGGCCTTCACATTCTTCGAACTACCGTCTTTTCCCACCACGGTAACGGTCTTGGTCACCCTGGGTTGGCCGGTATCAACAGCAGTCCCGATTCCCGCCACTGCTTCGGCGCTCATAAAGACAACCCCGGTATCCTCGATCGTATCACCGGCTTCAACTACCTGGCCCAGGACGTCTTTCATGATCATGTGAGGGAGGCTCCCAGGGTAAGTACCGTTCACGGTCTTTACCTCTGCACCTGTTGCATTTGCTTGCTGCACCAGGTTTTCTGGCACCGTGATAACAATCTTATGTGTTCCGGTTATACTCTTTAGCGCTTGCACACCGCTTTTTATGGCAGCGGCCTCATTTTTCACGACACATTGATTGGCTGTAAGGAGCAAATCATCATCCATGCCGTTGACGACGATGGTTTTTATGGTTTTCTCAGGATCAGCAAAGGCAGTGAAAGACGGGCCTCCGGCCATGGATTCAAAGAACTTCCGGGCAGTGTCAAGGTTCGGCTCATTCTTAAAACTCTCATCCCAGTCATCATGGCCGCTGGCGTCTATAGTAATGGCCGTGTACTTCTGCGCCAGGGTGCCAACATACGGCTCCATGGCCGATATGGTCCCGGTAACCGAGGAAATCACATAATCGGCACTATCGGCTGATCGCGAGAGCCTCTGGCCTGTCTTAACATTATCACCGACCTTGAGAGAGCTTGCCCGCCCCCCGTTTTGCGATTCCTTCAACAACAGGATCACCTTGTTGGGGACTGGAAGCTCCTGGACCGAATCAGGCTCCACATTGTACTGCAGTCTCGGCTTTACTAAACCTAAGAAAGATCTTTTTATCATAGCTCAACCCTTTGCTTTTGAATCTAACGAGCAATCCGCTACATGATGTGACATGCCGCACACTCGACCGGCCCGGCCCCGCCCTCTTCGTGGCAGCCTTTGCAGTTCATGTGCAGGGCATCACCCCTTTTGGGGTCGGTTTCCGGGCCGTGGCAATCCTCACCACTACATGAACTTGACTCATCCTGTTCTTCGTGATGGCAATCATCGCACGCAATACCATACCCTGCATCGTCTGTGTGCATCATGTGATCAAACAAAATTTTTCCGGCAGTGCTCTTGAACATGATCCTCACAGGTTCTTCAGGTGTTCCTTGAGGAAAGGCCGCGTAGCACACAACACCTACCACGAGAAAGACTGCTGCGAGGGCAAATGCAAACCCTTGTTCTCCCTTTGATGTCATTTTATCTTACGTTCCTTTCGCTGTGCCTGATATTTATAAAGGCAAAATGAGCGTTAGCTTTGCGAATTTGATGTGATTAATGTGAAAGTCCCCAATAACTGAACTGATTTCCAATTGATGTAAACATCGTGGTCCTCACTCTCACGGGATGAACTCTCTGCAAAAACAATAAAAAAATGGTGATGCAGAATCGAAGTGATTGGCCCGCCTTATATGACAACGGCCTGGTAATGTCAAGAAGAAATTTCGTCAAAAATCCCTTGACAAATGTGACCAAAGGGGGTAAGTGGCACCTAAGTTATTATCTTGAGACTGAATGTGATTTTTATTTAGAGTGACATAGGGTCTCAACAAAAACCGCAAGTTCCAAATGCTGCGCCCTCAACCATTTTTTGTAATTACTCTGTGAGTGGTACCGGGGCGACAGGAGGTTCGATATGGCAGGTGGTAAAGACGTCGTAGGCTCCGTCATGGTAATAGGTGGCGGCATTGCAGGGATGCAGGCGTCCCTGGATCTTGCAAATTCAGGCTATTATGTTCATCTTCTGGAAAAAAAGCCTGCTATCGGCGGAGGCATGGCCCAGCTTGATAAGACATTCCCTACCAATGAATGCACCATGTGAATTATCTCGCCCAAGCTGGTCGAGGTCGGCCGGCATCTTAACATAAATCTGATCACCAATGCTGAACTGGAAAGTGTCTCCGGAGAAGAAGGCAATTTCCAGGTAACGGTTCGTAAGCGTCCCCGATATATCGATCTGGGAAAATGCACCGCATGCGGCGAATGCGCCGAGGTTTGTCCGGTAACAGTCCCCAGCGAGTTTGACGAGGGGCTCGGAACCAGAAAAGCCACTTTCAAGCTTTACCCCCAAGCCATTCCGAGCGGCTATTCGATCGAGAAGCTCGACCGCTCTCCTTGCACGAATGCCTGTCCCAATCACGTGAATGCCCACGCATATGTGGCGCTTACTGGCAAGGGCAAGTACAAGGAGGCAATGGATGTCATTCTCCGTAACCTGCCCTTTCCGGGGGCCATAGGTCGCATCTGCCCGCATCCCTGCGAATCTGCATGCAGGCGTGGCGAGGTGGAAGCTCCAGTTTCTATCTGTGCTCTGAAGCGCTTTGTTGCTGATCAGGTAGACATCGAAGATCTCCCCATTCCCGAAATCGAGAAACTGGACGAAAAGGTTGCCATTATCGGCGCCGGTCCGGCTGGACTCACGGCCGCCCATTCTCTTGCCCTGGAAGGCTATCAGGTTACTGTATTTGAGGCCCTGCCAGTGGCTGGCGGCATGTTGAGGGTGGGCATTCCGGACTATCGCCTGCCGCCTGAGGTGTTGGAAAAAGAAATCCGTGCCGTCACCCGGCTCGGGGTAGAGATCAAGTTCAATACAGCTCTTGGCCGGGATATCACAATGGATGAGCTTCGGGCTCAGGGCTTCAAGGCGATCTATCTAGCCATTGGGGCACATAAGAGCATGAGGCTCAACATTGATAACGAGGACGCTGAAGGGGTAGTCCATGGCGTAGATTTCCTTCGCCAGGTGAATCTCGGCGAGATCACCAAGTTGGAAGGAAATGCGGTCATTGTTGGCGGTGGCGATGTTGCAATTGATGCTGCGCGCTGCGCCTTGCGCGTGGGCGCTGAAAAGGTGTCTATCCTCTATCGTCGCAGCAGAGAAGAGATGCCTGCTCGGGAAAATGAGGTAGAAGACGCCCTGGCAGAGGATATCGAGATCCAGTTTTTGACTGCACCTAAAAAGGTTGTCACCACTGCTAATAAGGTTTCGGGCATCGAGTGCGTCAAGATGGAGCTTGGAGAACCTGATGCCTCTGGCAGAAGGCGTCCGGTGGAGGTACCGAGCAGCGAGTTTGTTGTTGAAACAAACCTAGTGATACCTGCCATTGGCCAGGCGCCGGATTCTTCCTTCCTTGCTGAAACAGCCGGGGTGGCTTTGAGCCCCAAGGGCACGATTGAGGCTGATGATGTGACATTTGCCACGAATGTGGATGGAGTCTTTGCAGGCGGCGATGGCCAGACAGGTCCCTGGATCGCCATAGGTGCTGTAGCCGCTGGCAAAGAGGCTGCCATTTCTATCTCCCGTTATTTGAAGGGCGAGGACCTCAGGGCTGGTCGGGAGCACGTGGAGGTACCCCAGGAGAATTTCCGGGCGATCCCTGAAGACATCGAAAAAAGACCCCGTGCTGAAATGGCTACTCTGCCCATGGCTGAAAGGAAGACAAGCTTTGTCGAAGTAGAGCAGGGGCTCACAGAAGAGCAGGCCAAGGCCGAGGCCGAGAAATGCCTTAACTGTATGACCTGTTGCGAGTGTTATCAGTGTGTGGAGGCATGCAAGGCAGAAGCCATAGATCACAGCATGCAGCCGGAGACCGTTACCTTAGATGTTGGCTCGATCATTGCCGCCCCAGGTTTTAAGTCCTTTGATCCGAGTCGTTTTGATACTTATTCATATGCCAACCACCCGAATGTGATCACCAGCATGGAATTTGAGCGTATTTTGAGTGCCGGCGGTCCTTTTCAGGGTCACCTCATACGTCCCTCAGACCACAAGGAGCCCGGGAAGATCGCCTGGCTCCAGTGCGTGGGTTCCCGGGACATTAATCAGTGTGACAATGGGTACTGCTCAGGCGTCTGCTGCATGTATGCCATCAAGGAGGCGGTCATAGCCAGGGAGCACAGTAAGGGCCCTCTGGATACTGCCCTCTTTTTTATGGACATGCGCACATATGGAAAGGAATTCGAGCAGTATTACAACCGGGCCAAGGAAGGTGGCGTCCGCTTTGAGCGCTGCCGGGTGCATAGTATTGATCCAGTGGTTGGTTCAGACGACCTTGAGCTTCGGTACGCGACCGAAGATGGCAGAGTCGAAAAGGAAAACTTCGACATGGTAGTGCTCTCCATCGGTCTTGAGCCTGCCACTGGCGTGGCAGAGCTGGCGGAAAGGCTTGGAATCGAGCTTGATCATTACAAATTTGCTAAGACCAGTAGTTTTGCTCCAGTGAGTGCATCTTGTCCGGGGATATATGCCTGCGGGGCCTTCCAGGAACCCAAGGATATTCCCTGTTCGGTGATGGAGGCCTCAGCAGCGGCAGGTGCGGCAGCCAGCAGGCTTGCCGAGGCGCGGCATACACTGGTCAAAGAGAAGACTTTTCCTGAGGAGCGGGATATCAGTGCGGAGGAAACCCGCATCGGTGTTTTTGTTTGCAAGTGTGGGATAAATATCGCCGGAGTGGTTGATGTTCCCAAGGTGGCCGAATACGCCGAGACGCTTCCGAACGTTGTTTATGTGCAGCAAAACCTCTTTTCTTGTTCCCAGGACGCCCAGGACCAATTATGCGAGGTGATCAAAGAGCAGAACCTAAACCGGGTAGTAGTAGCCTCGTGCTCGGCGCGGACCCACGAGCCTCTTTTCCAGGAAACCATGCGCAACAGTGGTCTGAACAAGTATCTCTTTGAGATGACTAATATCCGTGACCAGTGCTCCTGGGTACATGCAAACGATCCTGATGCTGCCACTGAAAAGGCCAAAGACTTGGTGCGAATGGCAGCTTCCAGGGCTTCGATTATCGAGCCCCTGCCCATGCCTTCGGTTTCCGTCACACCGGTCGGTTTGGTGGTGGGCGGCGGTGTGGCCGGAATGGTGTGCGCCCTTACCATAGCCCGGCAGGGATTCAAGGTACACATTGTCGAGGAGAAGGATCGCCTGGGTGGCCAGGCCCTGAAGATAAAGAACTCCTGGAAAGGCGAAAGTGTACCGGAGTATGTGAGCAAACTGGTTGATGACGTAACCGGGCACGAGAACGTTGAGGTACATCTTAATGCCAAGATCAAAGAGGTTTCCGGTTTTGTCGGGAACTTCGAGACCACCATTGGCCTAAACGGCGCAGGGGACGCCAAGAAAATAGAGCACGGGATAGTGGTGCTTGCAACGGGTGCGCACTCCATCAAGCCGGATGAGTATCTCTATGGTAAGAATGACCGGGTCTTCAGGTGGCACGAACTGGATGAGGCGTGGGAGAGTGATCCTGTTAAGAACGCCACGAGTGCCGTCTTTATCCAGTGTGTGGGTTCCCGGGAGCCTGAGCGCCCACACTGCAGCAAGATCTGCTGTACCTTTTCAATCCAAAAGGCAGTGGAGCTAAAGAAACGGAACCCTGACTTGAATGTATACATCCTTTACAGGGACATCCGGACTTACGGGGAGCGGGAGGACCTTTACAGAGAAGCCCGGAACAGGGGCGTGATTTTTGTCCGCTACGACCTGGAGAATAAGCCTGTTGTAAAAGATGATGGAGGCGCTCTGGATGTGACTGTGATGGATCCCGTACTCCAACGGCCCATCATCCTGAGGCCTGATTTTATTACCCTGGCCACTGGCATCGAGAGCCACGGCCTTGAGGAACTGGCCCAGCTATTTAAGGTACCTCTCAGTCAGGACAATTTCTTCCTGGAGGTCCACATGAAGCTGCGGCCTGTGGACTTTGCTGTTGACGGTGCCTTTGTCTGTGGCCTGGCCCATTTCCCTAAACCGATTGAGGAAAGCATCGCCCAGGCCCAGGCGGCTGCAGCTCGTGCCGCAACTATCCTGGCACAGAAAGACATTGAGGTAGAAGGGGTCGTATCGAGCGTGGATCAGGCACTCTGCCGGGGTTGTGGCAAGTGTGTGGATGTCTGCCCCTTTGGCGCACCGGAATTGATAGAACTAAAAGATGGCATCATGGTCTCTCACGTCAGAGAGGCGATGTGTAAGGGCTGCGGGGCCTGCGCAGTGGTCTGCCCCACCGGTGCTGCTGCCATTCGCCATTTTACGGACATGCAGGTGCTCACCATGGTCGAGGCCGCCCTTGGCGGATAGATTCGAATAAAGGAAGAAATAACATGAGTGGAGAACACGAACCAAAAATTGTAGCGTTTTGTTGCCACTGGTGCGCCTATGCCGCCGCTGATCTTGCTGGAGTAAGCCGTTTTCAATATCCTGCCAACATCCGTGTTATTCGGGTGATGTGTTCGGGCCGGATAAATCCTAATTTCATCCTGAAGGCGTTTCAATTGGGTGCTGACGGGGTACTGGTGAGTGGCTGACACATTGGTGACTGCCATTACCTGGATGGTAATGAGAAAGCTGTACGGGTTATCGAAATGACTCGTGAATTGTTGACACTTCTGGGCATCGACAATGACCGACTGTCCCTGGAATGGGTTTCGGCTGCCGAGGGAGTCCGTTTTGCTGAAGTCGTCAGGTCGTTCACCCAAAAGATCAAGGACTTGGGGAGGTCTCCGCTGCGGCTAGCCGCATGAGCTTGAAGTTACGGGCTTCGCCCAATAGGATTTGGAGTACTGGAGTATAGGGGAGATGGAATAAAGATGTTTTTTTTACACCCAGTACTCCTACACTCCATCACTCCATGCAGACAGGATTATTTGAATGCAGTTGTAACAATTCCGAAAGGTCAAAAGCCGATGGGGGCTAAACAATGAGCATGGAACAAGTAATAAGCAACCTAATAAAAGAGACCAAGGCTTACTACTGTCTGGACTGCGGGGTTTGCACAGGTAGTTGCCCGGTAGCGCGCTGTTCACCCACGTTTTCACCGCGCCTAATGGTTGAAAAGGCCCTTATGGGCAAAGCCGAGGATTTTCTGGCGGACCCGGACGTGTGGTCATGTCTTACCTGCGCCCGGTGTACACACAGGTGCCCTGCCGGCATTGACTATCTGGAGTTTACCAGGGGCATCAGGCAGGAAGCACTGAAGCTTAACAACAAGGGAACTCCGGCCCATAACGGTATGCTTCAATCAATTATGGCCTTACAGGCATCCGGAACCGAGCAGAACAGGATCGCCTGGGCAAAGGAGGCAGGCAGTATTGCCGACAAGGGGGAGTATTTCTTTTTTGTCGGGTGCCTACCTTACTTTAACGTGATCTTCGCGGATTACCATTCCCATACACTGGATATCGGACGAAATGTTATCAAGATTCTCAATAAGTTGGGCATTGAACCGGTAGTTAGTAATGACGAGAAATGCTGCGGCCATGACATGTTGTGGAATGGTGAGGTTG
>JAUVJO010000202.1 GCA_030592345.1 Deltaproteobacteria bacterium | reverse complement strand
CGAGATTACCTCCTGTCTAAAATCAAGACCAAAGTCGCTTAATTCCTGAATCTTTACCCTGTGAAACGTGTAGCCTATTTAGGGCGTATCTGAGAGTTGGGGGGAGACAACAACTTTTCCGCATCCTTCTGGAAGAAAGAAAGTGAGCTAAAGTGACTAAAGTGTCTAAAGTGCCCTAAAGTTAAGGACTTGAAAAAACAATTTTATTATTGGATGAAAGTGACTCCCGCTTTTAGCGGGATTAAGGACTTGAAAAAACTGTTTTATTACTCGTTTTGTCTTTCAACTTTAGGCACTTTAGCTCACCCTGGCCCAGACCGGGATTATGGGCTTAGCAGTCTACTCTAAGCAGGTAGCGCCAGGGCGGGCTTTAGTTCACTTTAGGCACTTGATTTACTCCAATACTCCACAAATGCGGCGCAAGTCGTTTCAAGAGCATGCATCCCCCAAGTTCTGGATACGCCTCGCATCAACTATTGGGCCGACGGGCGTTATGTAGTTGCTTTGAAATGCCTCATAAATAAAGTGCAGTTCTTCTCCGCACATGTGAGGAAGTGAATGGAAAATGCATTTTCTATCTGTAATTCTCAATCGTTAGAATCTGTGGAATCTGCGTAATCTGCGGATTGGATTTTCTTAATTACTTTTACTGGAACCCCAACCGCTACACAATTATCCGGAATATCCCTATTCACAAAGCTCATTGCTCCTACAACAGCATTCTCCCCAACCGTCACTCCTGGCATTACGACACTATGGCTGCCAATTTTACAGTTTTTCCTTAGCCTAACCTGGCCCTCTTTGTTATCAATGGTAGAAACTGAGTAGATCGCGCAGTGTGAGCCCACTTGGACATAATCTTCTATTATTACACCATGTTTGGCGTTGACATAGGTAAACGCTCCTATGTCCGTTCTATAACTAGCTCAAAATTCTCTTTGTGCTGAACAACCCAATTGTATTTTGTGAGCTTTCTTTCCTCGATTATAGGATGTTCCCAATCAGTGAATCGATCATTCATAATTCGTTTCCTCACGCATAGGCGCAAAGACGCTAAGTTAATCGTTTACCACTGTTGATATGCCGTCGCGTATTAGCTCTGAACCAAAATTGATTGAAAACCCCAGCCGCCTGTCAGCCAGTCGCAAATATGTCAAGAATTGCTTTTTGTGGACAGTGAGAACCTTTTCAACTGATTTGAGCTCAACAATCACTTTATCTTCGACAATGGTATCAGCCCTGAAGCCTTCATCGAATCTTATGCCGTCAAAATCAATTGCTACCGGCACCTGCCTAACAACCCTTAATCCTCTCTTGTTCAACTCATGAGCTAAAACAACTTCATAGACTGATTCTAACAACCCTGATCCAAGTTTTTTGTGTATGTGAAACGCCGCATCAACAATTATCTTTGCAATCTCATTCTCAGTCATGTTTCTTCTTTTATCTTAGCGCCCTTGCGTGACCCATAAACTCCTCCATCGTCGCCTTCCCCGCCTGATTAGTGCCGTCCCGCTTTAGAATACTCAAAATCATAATGACAATAATCTTCAGGTCAAGCCATAGCAACTGATGATCAACATACCAGACATAATATCTCCCAGGTAATGGCATTTCGCCCGTTTACCTGTGCCCAGCCAGCCTGCCCAGCCTACCCCGCAGGTACGCAGTATCGTACCGGAGTGAAATCCGGAAGCCATTTCACAGGGGGGTGATCTCAGGTTTTACCTTATGACGACTGGCCTGCTTAAACGTATACCGGTCCAGATACTGCATGAGCAAAGACTGCGGTCCCACAATGCTCATATCGCCCTTGATCATATTAATTCAAACTCATATTCATCTGCGTCAATCTGCGCCTGCCCCGCTTGCCCTGTGGAATCTTCCAGCCATTCCTCCGGGGCCTGCCCCGTTCAATAATGCACAGCATTCAGCCGAAGGCATATTTAACTGGGGTAGCTCCGGAAGATGGTACTGGGGTAATCTGCGGATCATCCAGGCTCGTACTGCGCCGTAAACGTCCAAAGGCCGTCAGGCGATCTGAATCGGGAAGAAGATTGCCATGCTCGTCTCGATCGTCAATCATGGCACGAAACTTGTGGATTGTGAAGGGCTTACCTTTTTAGCCTGGCCGTTGCTGGCGGTAAAGCACTGGCGAGCCAATTTTTAGCCTTACCAAAACTTCCACAAGCAGGATCACTGGACAGAGTATTACGAGTACGGGGACGGCAAGGAAATCCTTCAGGGGTTGCCGTTGCCCAAAAGGAGCAGGGCATCCTCCGTCTTATGACCCCGGATCGGATCTGCCATGCATACAATGCCCGGTACAACAGCCATTTGAGGCCAAAGTGGCGATAGACATGGAGAAGAGTTTTTGGTTTTGAGAGCATGTGAGGTTGAGATGGTTAGAGGGGTTGAGGGGTAGAAGGTTGGAAGCGTAGAAGGTTAGAAAATTAGATGGGTAGAGGGGTAGAAGGGTAGAAGGGCAGAGGTTGAGATGGTTAGATGATCAGAGGAGGACTGGATTAGTAACAGAATTTTTCGGCATTTAACTCCATGGAATTGAGCATGGCGATTAATTGCTCATATTCGTCATCGAGATCATCAAACGTATCTTGATCAATATATCGGCAAGCCAGAGAAAACTCAAGATCTCGAAAATGCCTTATATTCTTTTTCCTCTCCATTTCTCCCCCTCTCCCCTCCTCACCTTCTAATCCTCTCACCTTCTCGGCTTCTTTCTTCAAAAAACATCCGCTGAGTACCTGCTGAAATCAGGCTTGCCCGTGTCTAAACGAGCAGATGCCCCGGCTTGGCGCGAGGGCAGGGGACTTCAACCAATTCTGTCTTGCCTGTCTTCAAATTCTGCAGGATTTCTTTCATGCTGATTCCTGTTCTTTGGGCTTACCAGAGGGCTCACCCATCGATACCTTTTCCAGTTTTCCCGTAATAATCCCATAAACACCTTTTGCAACATCATAAAACTCTATAGCGTCTTCTATGGTAGGCTTACCATCAGGTAGCAGGCCGAAATCTGCGGGATATCTTGAGTCAATGTAGAGCTTGTCCAACTTTTCTATCAGGACGATATCCACATCAATTTCGACATGGTTACTGACAATTTCAAGCAATCTTTGCAGGCTATGAATTCGTTCCAGACCAATATCAAATTCTTCTATGATCGCTTTCAGGGCTTTCTCTATGCATTGCTGGGCATGGAAAGCAACCATATGAGTTAGATGTTCATCTGATCTGATCCTCTCTATAACGCGCAAATCATCTTTTGCAGCTTTTAGCCATTCCTCAGATATCTTTTTCATACAAAACCTCTCCTCTTTTCACTACATCCTTTGAAAACATACTTCCTAATTGAATGAATCTCTCATGCATTGGTTTAGTATGAACGATCAAGTCGACAGAAATTTTCTTCCTTATGTCCCTGATCGCGGATGATACTTTGAGATAGTTTTGCATGTTTTCTTCATAATTTTTTGGAACATAATCGTCATCAGTCACCACAATCAAATCAATATCGCTATCCTTTTCCGGTGTTCCGGCGGCATACGAGCCAAACAAAATAACCTTGTAAAGACTTAGACCTGTTGTCAGCTTTTTTAGAATCTCATTTTTTATTTCGTGTTGCAGCATATCACCTTCTCACCTTCTCACCTTCTCACCTTCTCACTTTCTAATCTTCTCACTTTCTCACTTTCCCATCTTCTCCTCTTCCCCCATCTTTCACCATTTAAGTGCATCAAACCTTTTCTCATCAAACCGAAGTGGATGAACCAGGACCGGATCTTTCTGAAATTCATTAACCATTTCGTAGCGTTTCTTGTTCATGTTTTCATAATATTCCTTGTTCTTCACTAATCCAAGATAAGAGACTGCCGATGCCTCATAATACTCAAAGGCTCGCAAGAGAAGCTCGGCCCGAGCCCGTTGTTCCTCTGTTTTCGTCTTGGCAACCACAGATTCTAACAGCTTTCGGCTCTTTGAAATATCATCAAAAGTCACCACATCAAGGTAACTTTGTCCGGGAAAGCGATAATAAAACAATCGTCATCCAATTGATTAAGACCTGATTTAAGCGTGTTCACATATTCAGATGGCCCAACCCATATGAGCACCTGCTTGTTTTCACCTGAACGAATATCAGAGGCTTCTCGTATAGGCAAAGTCGTCTTTGATGCCTTTTTGACATAATCCTGCAACAGTCTTGCTGCTGAATGCACCTGTTCAGAAGAAGCCTTTGAAATGACAATACCGGCCACTGGCTTCCCGTTATCCACAAGGCGTATCGTGGACTCACCAAAAGAGCTTATTGGCCAACCAGCCAATACTGCAAAAACAAAAAACCCAAGCATTGCGACTCTTCTATCCATAGGTTTCCCCGCAAAGCGAATCTTTCTTCTTGCCGCAGACGCACCCCGGTACGATCTTCCGGACCTACGGGGCAGGCGCAGACTTACCACTGCTAAACTAAATGAAATTAGGTGAGGAGGGAAAAGCCATGCCAGCCAAAAATCCACGTATAAACGTAGTCTTGGGCAATCTTCTTTACGAAAACCTACGTCTTTTGGCAGAAAAGGATAATGTCTCATTATCCGCCAAGGTTAGGGATTTGCTCAAAGATGCTTTGGAGGTTCAAGAAGATATTGCCCTTTCTGAATTTGCCCAAAAAAGGGAAAAATCGTGGAATGATTCCAAAGCGCTAACCCATGATGATGTATGGCTGTAAGCTCCAGCTCTTGTGGAAAAGCAATGACATGCGAGCTCAAGTATCATCCGAAAGTCAAACGATATGACCCAGCCCTATGATTGACGGCAAGAACAGAAACATGATCAAGAGAGCCATAGAGGAACGGCTTGCCCTGCTCGGCCTTGCGCTATTGCAAACCTTCCAGTCTTTCCCTAAGCAATTCATTAACCAATCTGCGAGTCGGGATGTTTTGATTCTTCGCCAACCTTCGAACGGTTTTTGCAATTCCATGTTCCAATTCAACCCAGTCACGATTTTTTCTCAAATCGAAGGAAAAATCAACCGGGACCATCCTATTCCCATAGTCAGACATGTCATGTGTATCGAACCATTCAGCGACCGCTTCGTAATTGTTAAAATGGAGTTCTTTATTTCTTCGCATATTTTTTCCTTTCTTTCTTCGTCATATCTCGCGCACTTATTACCAACGCCCGTTTGTCTTTTTTCCTAACGAATAACACACTCAAATAGCGCCCGGCGTCTGTCTTACCGAAGGCGAGAAACAAATCTTCACCTTTGACGTGGCCGCCTTCTATTTTCCGAATGACGGGATCTGCAGAAAGCGCCTCCTCTACTTCTTCCTGGTCAACGTTATGTTTACGAATTATCTTATCAACAAATTTATCTATCCACAAGCACTCATTAATTCTCAACTATTTCTACACCCCTCTCGAATTTTCACGACTCCTCTTTCGCTTAATCCTATTGTTATCTTAGTCACTTCCACGATCTCCTAAAACGGAATCGGGCTCGGCCCACCTTTGCTCACCGCTTCAACAAATGCCTTAGCCCTAACGCTGCAAAAGCCGAGGATGCTGCAGATCCAGGGCGTCAAGGGTGAGGTCCCGCCAAAAGCGGGACTACGCCGAACCCTTGACAACGTCCCGCCCCGGCGGGATATCATCGGCTTTCCCAGAGGGTAATTTCTTGCGCATCAACGCATACCCTTTTTATCAGACAGGATTTACAGGCCTACCCTGGCGCGACTTGCGTAAAATTTACTTGGACCGCCGCAAGATGTCCCTGACTGGTGCTGTATTCTCTTGCCTTGCAAATCCAGGTCTGGGCCAGGGGATAATCAAGATATTTTTTAGCTTGACAGAGGTAAGATAAGATGTCCCCCAGAGACATGTCCACCTTACCCCGTCCCAAATACGACATGTTCCATCAGACTGTGCCCAAAAATAACAAATGGGAGTTATTCAACTTAGCCAGCCCCGCCTGCCCTGCAGGTGGATACCATCGTACCTTCGTGAAATCATGCTTGCTTTTTATTTAACTGGGGTCAACAACGTACCTCAGAGCCCTAATTTGATTTACTATTTAGCTGGGGCTTTGATCGGAAATCGGTAAAAAAGCAGGGCCGTCAGGCATGGACTGCTATCTCTTTGCGCTTTTCTATAGGTATTAAAATATTGAATTCATCCATAGACACAAATTTAGATGCATCCAATATCTCCATTTCAATCGGAGCGCCTTTTGAGTCCAGATGAAGGATGATTCCTTCTTTCAGGTCAATAGAGTCAACAGGAGTTCCCTCCT
>JAUVJO010000286.1 GCA_030592345.1 Deltaproteobacteria bacterium | reverse complement strand
CGACGACCGATAACGCTGTGAAATTTAATATGTGAAAGTCTATAGCTGGCTATTGCAAGCCTGAGCAACACAGCTATTGGTGTTCATGGCCAGCGAAAAATCGTTATTTGTGGCCTTTCGAGGTATATATTGCAGTCAATGGATGTCTGCACCAGCAAATTGAGCCTTTCCCCCTATGGACAATTCATACAAAAACAGTTATGTGACCCACAAACGGTCCAGAAAAATCGCAAGGATTTCTCCCTCTGGCCTTGCCAAAATCTTTTTCTGAAACTCTATCAGGAGGAATAAAATGGACTTTAATGCGATTAGGAAGATGGCCAACACTATGAATATAAATACATATAGGATGAAAAAGGTAGATATAATCCGGGCTATTCAACGGGAGGAAAACAATATTGAGTGCTACGGCACCGAGAGGGCAAACAATTGCAATGAACTCACATGTTTATGGAGAGACGATTGCCTTTCCGTAAACCATAAGCGTAATATCGTGGAGTGATGTCCAACGATGGGCACGAAGTCATCACCAGTAGTGATTGCAAAGGACTCATCGAATTGATTCATCATGTCATCGTGCTGGACATTAAAGCGGCTTGCCGCTGGCCATGGAAAATGAGCAGAGACGCAGCTTTGAACATTGGACGAATCGGTTGACTACGCGCTGACGCCCTTTGGTTCATACAGACAAAGAGGTTCTTCGGCGAGATAGTCACCTGTGGCCTCGTAGGCCCTGGCACGACAACCCCCACAGACCTTGCGATACTCGCACCTGCCGCACTTTCCTTTCAGTTTGCTGAAATCTCTCAGTGTGAGAAATACTTCTGATTCCCCCCAGATGCGGGGGAACGGGGTCTCCTTTATGTTGCCGCAATCGAGGTCCAGAAAGCCGCAGGGTTGGACGGTGCCGGTGTTTGATATAAAGCAGAAGCTAGTCCCGCCCAGACAACCCCTTGTTACAGCATCAAGGCCGTGGGTTTTAAACGTAACGCTCTTTCCTTCCTGGTGTGCCCTCTGTCTCAATATCCTGTAATAGTGGGGGGCGCACGTGGCCTTCAACTGAAGGGGTGTTTTGTCCCTCTGGTCATAAAACCAGTTGAGGGTATCTTCGTACTGCTGTGCTGAAATTGCTTGATCCACGATGTATTTTCCTCTGCCCGTGGGAACCAGCAGGAAGATATGGTGGGCCACAGCGCCCAATTCAACAGCAAGCGCTTGGATCCTTGGCAGAGCTTCGAAGTTTAACTGCGTAATAGTGGTATTGATCTGAAAATCCAGTCCTGCCTGTCTGACCCATTGAATACCGCGCAGGGCCCCATCAAAGGCCCCTTCCACCTGGCGGAACCGATCGTGGCTTTCGGCTGTGGCCCCGTCCAGGCTAACGCTGATTCGCTGTATGCCTGCCCCTACCATCTCCTTTGCGTTCTGCTCAGTGATGAGCGTACCGTTGGGGGCCATGACCATACGAAGGCCCTTTTCAGTGCCGTAGCGCGCGATCTCAAAGATATCCGGCCGGAGAAGGGGTTCACCACCCGTGAGAATAATCACAGGCGTTCCAACCTCTTTGACCTGATCAAGCAGACTGAAACACGCCTCTGTTTCGAGTTCGCCCGGGTACGGTCCTTTGGTCGCTGCAGCCCGGCAATGGATGCAGTTGAGGTTGCAGTCCCTGGTAACCTCCCAGGCAATGAGCCGCAAGTCTGATCCTGAAGGCTTGCCACCGGCCTGGTGAGTTTTCGATGGTGGATGTTGTTGTTTAGTCGTCATATGTCACTCGTCACTCGTCACTCGTCACTCGTCATTTGTCATTAGTGATTGCTGGTCTAATCCCTGGTCCAAACCACTAACTAATCCCCGGCCAGCTCCTTTGCTGCTTCTTTTGCAAAATAGGTCAAAATCATATCTGCTCCGGCACGTTTTATTCCAACAAGGCACTCCATCATGGCCTTTTTTCCGTCCAGCCATCCTAGTTTGTCAGCAGCCTTAATCATGGCAAACTCACCGCTCACATTGTAGGCTGCCACTGGCAGATCCACTTCTTCTCGAATTCTATAAAGGATGTCAAGGTACGGCATTGCAGGTTTAACCATGATAATATCAGCCCCTTCTTCCACGTCCATGCTCACCTCACGAATGGCCTCCAGACTGTTAGCCGGGTCCATCTGATATGTGCGTCGATCACCGAATTTCGGGGCCGATTCAGCAGCCTGCCGGAAGGGGTAATAGAAGGCCGAACAATACTTGGCGGCATAAGACATGATTGGGGTGCTCTCAAAACCGTTTTCGTCCAGGGTCTCGCGTATCTCAGCAACACGACCGTCCATCATATCCGAGGGGGCCACCATGTCCGCCCCTGCCTGGACATGGGAAAGAGCCGTTCGCGCCAGCAGTTCCAATGTTGCGTCATTGACTATGATACCGTCTTGCACCATACCGCAATGCCCATGGTCCGTATACTCACAAAGACACACGTCGGTGATAACCACAAGATCCGTGACCTTGCCTTTTATGGCCTTAACGGTCTTTTGGACGATTCCGTCCTTGGCATAGGCACTGGTGCCAAGAGCGTCCTTCTTGTCAGGAATGCCAAAAAGCATCACTGCCGGGATACCCAGGTCATGGGCAAGCTTGACCTCTTTGACGATGTTTTCTCTTGAGAGCTGATAGTGCCCTGGCATGGACGATATTGGCTCCTTAACCCCCTTGCCCTCCACGGCAAACAGGGGAAGGATCAGGTCATCAACGGAAAGCTGGGTCTCGCGTATCATCCGCCTGAAATTTTCGTTCTGCCGAAGTCGTCTGGGTCTGTAGTCGGGAAAGAGCATAGTCACCCCCCTCTGACTCTAATCAGTTATACTCAGCACGGCCACAATTGGAGCTTTTGCCGTGCGAGAGTGTCTAAAGTGAGCTAAAGTGTCTAAAGTGAGCTAAAGTTGAGGACTTGAAGATATTATTATTATAATAAAAACAGGAGTTTAGTCCTATAATTTTAGGCGCTTTAGTTCACTTTAGTATTCAAAAAAGTGCAGTTAATGGCTGTTCGGAGAATATAGCCCTTTTTGTGAAACCTGGCTCCGCAATCTATAATACTACAGCTCGGCATCGTGAGCATGATCCGTAGCGTAGAGTCCCTTTACTAAGGTACTCAAGAATTCTTCAGGATCATCTAATGCATCCTTTGTAATGACAAAGTTGTTGTTGCCGGTCCTTTCACGGATCAGCTTAAAACCGCCCTCAAACTCCACCGAAAGCTTTTTGTAAAAATCTCCCATTGCTGTCTCAGAGGTGTTCATCTGAAGGATCAAGGCATCTATGGCATTTTCGTCCAGTGAGACATTCAGATCATGGCTTTTGCAGAAGTAGGCCTCAACGTTCTTTATCTGGTCATAGTCCTTTCTTATCTTTTTCATAACAGCATTCATGTCACACGTGTTCATCGCATAGATTTCGGCAATCAGGTTCAACCGCGACGAGGTCAACAACATATCGTGTCTTATTGTTAGCAGGCCCTGGTAGTCCTTCACATATTTTTTGATCGATTCCTTCTCATCTAGGAGGACCTCTTCGTAGGTTTTTTCCCACTTGACCGCGTTTGACCTGGAGACTATTTCGTGGAGTGCACCTTCCGAGTCATTCACCACCTCTTGAGTAACTGGAAGTTTCTTGATATCAGTGGAGGGAAGTCTTTTTTCAAGCTTCAGTAGTACCCTCTCGATCACGCTGACGAGAGCGCGAGCCCCTGTCCCTTCCTTGTAGGCCAGGTGCGCCAATGCCTTCAGTGCGCCGCTGTCAAACTTTATCTCTATGCCGTAGGCGTCAAAATCGAGTTTTTTGCTCAGAATAACAGGGTTATTCGGGTTCTCTAAGATGGCAAAGAGGTCATCTTCGCTCAGTTTCTCGAACAGCGAAAGGATCGGCAGTCGGCCTATGAACTCAGTCTCAAAACCGAACTTAATGAGATCCCCTGGTTTGGTATATTTCAGATAATTGACTGAGTCTGAGCAGGTTTTGACAGACGCACCAAAACCGATGCCTTGATTTGCCACCCGTTTCTTAATAATCTCTTCAAGTTGGTCAAACGCACCGCTCATGATGAACAGGATATTTCTTGTGTTCACCACTCGTCTTGTTCGTTTGCCGGTTTTGCGATAGCGCTCGATTTCCTCGAGCATGGATATGGGATCATGGACTACCTTGAGGTCCACATCTGTCTCTTCCATGGGCTTTAGCAGGGCACGCTGAACACCCGTGCGTGACACATCCGGACCAACAAGGTTGCTGCTGGCGGCAATCTTATCGATTTCATCGATGTAGATAATCCCGTATTGGGCCAGTTCGATATCATCATCGGCTTCGCGCACGAGATCCCGCACCAGGTCTTCCACATCACCGCCCACGTAACCCGTTTCACTGAACTTTGTGGCGTCACCTTTGACAAAGGGTACACCTATCTTATGGGCGATCAATTTTATCATGTAAGTTTTCCCCACGCCCGTGGGCCCTATCATGAGGATATTGTTCTTGATGTTTCCCAGCATGGGTTGATCGTT
>JAUVJO010000442.1 GCA_030592345.1 Deltaproteobacteria bacterium | reverse complement strand
GCACACAAGACTTTTTACCTCTTGGGCGTTCGTACCGCCGGTGCATGGGTCATCCTGGTTAAAACTGGTCCATCCACCTGTCTCGTTGGTTTCTGCATCCTGTCCACTGTTGATCATTCGCCCGATATTGCAAGTGTATTCACCACTATCATTCAATAAGGAGTCGCTACAGATTGCAATGGGTTGATCCACGTCGTGCGCCAAAAGTGTGCCGGCAAATCCGATGTATCCTACTGCTTCAGCAGAAAGCTCAAAATTCTCATGCCCGAAAATTCCGGCAAAAAAAGATGCAACAGGCGTGCCTTGTGTTGTTCTTCTTGTTACAACCCTGACCGCATTTATGAAGTTCAGGTCGGCATCCAGGTCCGCGGTAGAGACATTCCAGAGGTTAACAGGAGCAAGAGAAGCATTAGGGTAAAAGCCACGCTCCAGACTGGCCAGACCAAAACTCCAGTGCCCTCTCTGCACGTCTCCGTCGTTTCCGCTGACCCAGTTCACCTCAACTGCCGTTTGTTCACTTTTGTTTGCAGTGGCTGCATCGTAAGCCTCCTGGTTTGCTCCCACATTTACGGATGCCCCTTCATCATTGTATAAGACCCGTGAGCCTGCCAGCGCTCCGGCATCGGCTGCATTTTGAAGCTCGTTGCGCGCCACATGAAGATGGCCGATATCGACGGCCAGGGCTCCAAAACCAACAAGCGTAAAAATCAATATCCCGACAATAACGGCGACTGCTCCGCGTTGATTTCTCAGTATTGATGACATTAGATTTTTTTTCATCTTGCTTATGCTCCTTTTTGGATTATTCCAGCCTCATTACCGTTTCAGCCGCCAGGTCAATTCCTGGTGGTAGTGGGTCTGGATCAGGATTTTCAGGATCAATGAATAGACCGGAGATGTTTGGAAGAACAAAAAAAACATACCGGTACGTTACCTTGACTAAAAGGGAATCTCCGGAAGAACCGTTCCCCGTTCTTGCTATTTCCACAACTAAAGGATCAGGGGCTTCAGGATCATCATTAAAGGTTATCAGGTGAGCCTCGCAGTAGTGTCTGACAACAGCTTCGATATCTGCATCACTTATCCTGTCCGGATAGGAGTAAACTATTCCTGCCCTGGCTCCTTCGCGGCTGGCGTTTGTAATCATGGCTTTGTCATAAAGGAAAGCACTCGATTCTATGATTCCAAAAACGAGTAAAGCCAGTACCGGCAGCACAATGGCAAATTCCACTGACGCAGCGCCTTTTTGATTTTTGATTTTCATATCATACTCCTTTTGCTCATAAGGCTGCCCCTGTTTCCCCTGCTTTTTGCAGTTTCCGGATGACAGGTGGAAGGGCTATGCCGTCATTATGTAAACACGTATCAGATATTACTTGTTATTAACGGTGATAGTCATTCCTGTAGACGTCTCTTTTTTAAACCCTTGCCTGTATTTTTCCATAGTATTCCCGGCTGCCAGGCCGTCCAGCCCGACAACAGGGTCTATATTCTTTCCGGCTCCAGGGTTCAATATCTGGCTCTGTTTTGCCGATTCAAAAGAGTTTCCCCAATTTCTATTCAGCATCG
>JAUVJO010000066.1 GCA_030592345.1 Deltaproteobacteria bacterium | reverse complement strand
CTATACCTCGGGAGGTCATAAATTGCGCTTTTCTCGGTGAGTCATGAGCATCAAGAGCAAGGCGCGAAGGCGCGGAATAGCTGGCTATTGCAAGCCTGAGCAACACGGCTATTGATGTTCATGGCCGACGAAAAAGTGTCATTTGTGGCCTTTCGAGGTATATAATATTTTTGAGGTGATCTGGTGGGAATACCAATTGTTCAACAGGCCCGTATCGGAAAGTATATTATCAGTCAGATACTGAAGCACCAGAAACGCTTTCCACTGGTGCTGATGCTCGAGCCTCTCTTTCGCTGCAACTTGCGCTGCAAGGGCTGCGGCAAAGTGAACCACCCCGCAGACGTGCTGCGCAACCATCTCAGTGTTGAGGAATGTGTGGAAGCGGCTGAAGAATGCGGCGCGCCGGTGGTCAGTATAGCCGGAGGCGAGCCGCTGCTTCACCCTGAGATCACCACCATTGTCGATGAACTCATCAGCCGCAGACGGTTTATCTATCTTTGTACTAATGGCCTGCTGGTGGAAAAACGATTCCATGATTTTTCCCCCACCCCCTATCTCACATTCAATGTCCATCTGGATGGTCTATATGAGCGCCATGATGTCGCCGTCTGCCACAGGGGAGCCTTTAAAAAAGCTACGGAAGCCATCCGCAAGCTGATAGCGGCCGGTTTTAGGGTAACCACCAACACCACCTTTTTCAAAGGACAGACAGTGAAAGATGCGGCCGATCTGTTTGATCATCTCAGCTCCTTGAAAGTTGAGGCCATGACAGTGGCCGCTGGTTTTAATTACGATTCAGCCGATGATCAGGACTGCTTTCTGGGCAGGGAAGGTACAAAAGAGCTGTTCAGAATTATTCTTCGTCAGGCCAAGTCGTCCTGGACATTTAACCATTCAAGCCTGTATCTCGATTTTCTGGCAGGAAACCGTGATTACGCGTGCACCCCATGGGGAAATCCGACCAGAAACCTGTTTGGTTGGCAAAAGCCGTGTTACCTGCTCAATGACGGCTATGTTGCTACCTATAAGGAGTTGATTGAGAAAACCAACTGGGATAAGTACGGTGTGGGGCGTGATCCCCGTTGTGCCGATTGCATGGTCCACAGCGGCTTTGAGCCAAGTGCTGTTCTGGATACGGTCAAACATCCCTGGCGGGCGCTCATTGTTGGCCTGCGCGGGCCCGGGAAATAGTATCCCTTGCCACGACAGCGGCCAAAAGTGGCTCGCCAGCCAAGAGCCATGCCCTTTCAAGAGAAATAAGAGCCCTGCGAAATTGACTGGCCGTTCGCGCCAGATCGCGCAAAAGCCTGGGCCGCTTCACAACATGGGCCAGGAGACGGCCAATCCTGAGACTGCCTTGCTCATCCACTGCTGTCAGCAAGGCGGCATCCACAGTCTGATGGGCTGGATCACAGATAGCCCTCAGACAAAAAAATGGAAGACCTGCCGCGGCAGCTACTTCGCCGACCGCACCGCTTTCCATGTCTACTGCCAGCGCGCCGGTTAGGCGATGAGCTTCTAGCTTGGCCGCCGTAGTGCTGACAGGCTCAGGCGAACAGAGCACCGTGCCGCGATGCAAGGGAAAAGCGTTTCGTTTAAACTGTTTCTCGATGAGATCAATGAATCCGGGGTCGGCCTTGTAGCCTTTTCCTGTATCTTCTGTGATATCTGTGATAGTGGTCTCTTCCGGAGATTGACCGGGTGTCCTGACGATCACCCGGTCTCCAAGCACCAGAGCACCATGCTTCAGGCCAGGACATAAACCGCCGGACACTCCTGTTGAGATGAGTAGAGCACTTGTCCGGGCCAGACGTTGTGCCTCTCTGCGGGCAGCTTGCAGGCCGATTCCTGACTGGCAAACAAGGATTTCTCCTTCCCCTGACAACCGGTGCATAAGTATATTTGCCACACGGGCCAGGACCCTGGCTTCAGCAGGCAGCGCTGTGACTACGCCGATGATGGGAAGCGGGTCAGTATGCATTGTGTTTGCCAGCACAACAAGATTGAAAAATACTGGAATTCATGGAGTTAACACCTCATATCATGATCACGGACAGCCTGCAACACGGGATCAGAAACGGAGTATCATGGCTGTTGAAAAATCAGCAGCCTGAAGGGTTATGGGTTGGGTACCTGGAAACCAACTCATCAATACAAGCGGAATGGATTCTGGCCATGCATTTTCTCCACCTTGAGGATGATCCGAAATATCCCTCGGTGATCAGGGCCATCCTGAACGAGCAACGGCCTGACGGCTCATGGGAAGTCTATTATCAGGCGCCCATGGGTGATATCAATGCCACGGTTGAGTCTTATACAGCACTTAAAGCCTCGGGCATGCCTGCCAACTCCCCTCCGCTTCGCAAGGCAAGAGAGTGGATTCTCGATCGTGGCGGCCCGGCTGGTATCCGGGTCTTTACCAGGTATTGGCTAGCCCTGCTCGGCCTGTGGCCATGGGATACCACACCAGCGCCGCCTCCGGAAATTATCTTTCTCCCCTCCTGGGCCCCCTTTAACATCTATCAGTTTGCTTCCTGGGCCAGGGGCACCATTATCCCGCTGACAGTGCTCAGGGCCAGACGGCCGGTAAGAGCACTGCCGCCGAAACATAGTATCGACGAACTCTTCCCTGAGGGACGTGAGCGTTTCGATTACCGTTTGCCGAAAAAAGGCAAGACCTTTTCCTGGCCGCGTTTTTTTCATCTTTCGGACCGTCTGTTGAGCCGCTATGTGCCTTTCCCCTGCCACCCAGGCCGTGAGATGGCCATTCGCCGCTGTCTTGGGTGGATCGTTCGGCATCAGGAAGCTGACGGGGCCTGGAGCGGCATTCAGCCACCGTGGATCTACTCGCTGATGGCGCTCCATGCGGAGGGTTTCGCACATGATCACCCGGTTCTGGCAGCCGGGCTCGATGCCTGGAATCAGCACTGGAAATTCGAAAATAAAGGAGCAACCTATCTGCAGGCCAGTGAATCGCCTGTGTGGGACACCCTCCTTTCACTCCTGGCCCTTCTCGACTGCGGGCATGATTTCGATACGACACCGCAGATGCATGCTGCCCTGAAATGGATCCTGGACGAACAGGTCCTGGCCGGAGGGGACTGGCAAGTCTACGTCAAGGAAGCCGAGCCTGGCGGATGGGCGTTTGAGCGTGAAAACGACTTCTATCCTGATGTGGATGATACGGCAGTGGCTGTGATCGTCCTGGTCAAGATGCGTCCTTTTTTGAAAAACGCAGATCTTGAGCGTCGGGTCGATCTGGCAATACATAGGGCTGTGGCCTGGATGGAGGCCATGCAGAGCGCCAACGGCGGCTGGGGGGCCTTTGACAAAGACAACACCAGCCGTTTTCTTACCCTTATTCCCTTCTGCGACTTCGGCGAGGCTCTGGATCCGCCAAGTGTCGATGTTACAGCCCATGTGCTGGAGGCATTAGGGCTTCTGGGTCGGGGAATGGATGACCCGGTGGTTGCCCGTGCCTATAACTATATCCGTTCGGAACAGGAAGACGATGGCACATGGTTCGGCCGCTGGGGTGTCAACCACATCTATGGGACGGCCGCTGTCCTGCCTGCCCTGGAAGCCATTGGTGAGGATATGAACGCGCCCTGTGTACACAAGGCAGCCAGGTGGATCGCCAGCCACCAAAATCCTGATGGTGGATGGGGTGAGAGCTGTGAATCTTATATGGATCTCGCACTCAGAGGCCGTGGTCCCAGTACCGCCTCACAGACGGGCTGGGCCTTGATGGCCCTGACGGCAACGGGCTCCAATGCCTGGGACAACGCCATTGAGCAAGGGCTGGCATGGCTCCTGAGAACGCAGCGCACTGACGGCACCTGGGATGAGCCGCAATATACCGGCACTGGTTTTCCCGGCTACGGCGTCGGCGAGCGTATAGACCTTGCCAAGGAGGCGGACAACCTGGATCAGGGAGCTGAACTTGCCCGAGGGTTCATGATCAACTACAACATGTACCGCCACTATTTCCCGCTCATGGCCATGGGCAGGGCGCAACTGCACTTTAGCGGCTGACAATTTTTTTCATATCAATTAAGGTGAATGATATGCCACGGCCTGCAATAAAACACTTAACTCCTAAGGAATATTTAATCCTCGAAGAAGCTGCTGAATTTAAAAGTGAATATTACAAGGGAGAAATATTCAACATGGCCGGTGCTTCAATCAGCCATAATCGGATTGCGATGAATTTATCATCTGAAATAAATCTTGTGTTGAAGAATACGAAATGTCAGGTATTCATGAGTGACATGCGCTTATGGGTTCCCGCAAAAGAGCTTTTTGCATATCCTGACATTTTAGTTGTTTGTAATAAACCGGAATTTTATCCTGATCGAAATGATACTATCACCAACCCTTTAATTATTGTTGAGGTATTATCAGAATCAACTAAAAATTATGATCGGGGTGAAAAATTTGTATTTTATAGATCGATTCCAACATTTCAAGAATACATTTTAATTGATCAATACAGCGTATATATAGAGCAATTTAATATCGGTGCTGATGGAAAATGGGTATTGAATGAATACAACGATGTTAACGATATTTTAAGATTGTCCAGGATTGATTTTCAAATTCCTTTAAAAGACATTTATAATCTTGTAGAATTTTAGCAGTGATTTTAATAATAAATGGGGAACCTTTCAGCTTATCATTCGCTTAATAGGGATAGACTTTTGTTAATTTTGAGAATCTATATATTCCTCGGGTTTCGGGTTTCAGGTGTCAGGTGTCAGAAACCAGGTTTCAGGTGTCGGGTGTCGGGTTTGCGGCGTTCGCTTTGAGAACAGCACAGTTTTTGCGTTTCTCTTTCCTGACACCTGAACACTGAAACCTGAAACCAAAACGGGATAAAGATTTAGGTCGATATAAGCATTAATCTAAGTGGTCGATAATGCCCTCACAAACAAATACCGTTTTAGCTGTGGGCAATGAACTCCAGACCTGTGAACACGCTCCTGCGGCCCAATACAAATTTGTCCGGGCCGTCCACTTGGTGGTTGTCGAGTCACTTCCTGAAGATTTCTTCTTCTGACGTCTGCTGTACTCGTAGAGCACACCAACATCTATACCGATATACCGAACCTGTCCACCCCTTCCTTGTAGCTAAGTCCCAGTTCCTTCATCTTTGCGTCAATCTCTCGAACTTTGTTCCAATCTCGTCTTCTTCCCATCTTCTTTCACTCCTCTTCGTTCGAGGAGGTGTAGGGTAATTATCTGGAAATTTTGTCCGATTTAGGCTATACTATAAATTTTCACATATTAAATTTCACAAGGCCAGAGGAAGGAGGCTGTATTGTAATACGCCGACGACCGATAACGCGGTGAAATTTAATATGTGAAAGTCTATATATCGACGGGGATCTCTTCGTGCGTATCCTGGAGGCTGACTGCTACAGAGTCAAGAGCGTGGAACTCATCAAAAAGGAAGGGGAAAGCCATGACTAAAGAAAAAAGAGATGCTCATTCGGCTGTTAAAGAGAAAAAAGATACTGCGACTGAAACAGCAGTCAAGCCGGAGATTTCAGGTAAGCAAGCGGGTGAGGAAGAGAGTATAGATAGGGTCAGGGATATTCTTTTCGGTGCCCAGATGCGGCAAAATGAACAGAAGTTTATTCACCTGGCAGAGCTTCTACAAAAAGAAATAGCCAGCCTGAGAGAAGAAACTCGAAAGCACCTTGATTCTCTTGAGAATTATGCCAAAAAGGGACTGGAATCATTGGCCAACCAGCTTAAAACAGAGCAAATTGAACGAACTGAGTCGGTTGAAGAACTCTCACAGAAAATTAACGATAAAAACAAGCACTTAGAAAAAAAGATCGGTCAGATGGAGGAAAAAGCCACAAAGGGCCACCGGGATTTACACGAGCAGATCCTGCAGCAGTCCAAGGACTTAAGGAATGAGATTCGCGAAAAACATGAAGAAATCAGTGTGATCCTTGACAAGTCGGTCAGGGAACTTCGAGATGAAAAAACTGACCGTATTGGCCTTGCGAACCTATTTACGGAAGTGGCGATGCGGCTAAAAGAAGAATTTAAGATTCCTGATGTTGAGTAAGTCTTCGATCGTTAGGTCCTTACCGTCTACGCCAGATGTTAACAGTTCAGCGGGCAAGGATCACCGCCACGGACGGGGAACACCGGCCCGCCAGAGGCGGATTTACAGCCTCCAATGTCTTAGCTAGCTGTGCTGGTTGGCTTTGTCGGCCCATGGAAAGATGTCCCAAACGAGGTTCCAGTGAATACAAAAGGCCATAAGTCAATTGCGTTTGGCGAACTTCGGCGGCTTCTTGTGGGCCCGGAGCAAACGGAAATAGTTCAACTTAAGGAACGATTGGCCGACCCTGAGCTTCTTGTCAAGGATGTCAGCGAGGTTTTACCTGAGGCCATCATTCTCCGGTCAAGCCGAGACAAAAAGATCGCCAAAGCATTAGAGCCAACCATCGAAGAAGCCATCAGAGCCTCAGTCAAAAAAGATCGCAGAGCCCTTGCAGATGCCCTTTTCCCTGTTATGGCACCCGCTATCCGAAAAGTCATTTCGTCTATTATCCTCAAGATGATCCAATCGCTCAATCAAGCCCTAGAACACAGCTTTTCCATACAAGGCTTGAAGTGGAGGCTGGAAGCCCTCAGAACAGGAAAACCGTTTGGCGAAATTGTTTTACTTCACACGCTTATATATCAGGTTGAACAGGTCTTTCTCATTCATAGAAATACGGGATTGGTGCTTCAACATGTAACGGCAAGGCGAGTGGCTGCTCAGGACCCGGATCTAGTTTCCAGCATGTTAACCGCCATTCAGGATTTCCTTCAGGACTCGTTTGGCGTGGAGAGAGGTGAGCCCCTCGAAGCCTTGAGGATTGGAGATCGTAGTGTTTTGGTTGAACAAGGGCCCCAGGCTACACTGGCTGGGGTTATTCGTGGAACTCCTCCAGCCGATTTTCAAGTGATTTTACGTGAAACTCTTGATGACATACATCTTAAGCAAATAGGGGCGCTTGAATCTTTTGATGGGGATGCTACCCCTTTTGAACCAATTCGTAGCCAGCTTGAAGATTGTCTTCAGTCTCAGCACAAACAGAAGAAACGAAAGACCTCTCCCTTGTTGTTCATCTTATTGGGAGCCGTGGTCTTTCTGATGGGAATCTGGCTCTTTGATTTCATCCGCGACTATCAACGGTGGGCACATTATGTGGAAAGATTAAGGACAGAACCCGGAATTGTCGTTACCACCATTGAAAAACGGTCCGGGAAAAAATACATTAGCGGGCTCCGTGATCCTTTGGCCTCTGAACCGGCAAAGATGCTGAAAGAAGCGAGCCTTGAACCTGAGAAGGTCATATTCAATTGGGAGCCTTACCAGTCGCTTTATCCGAAATTTCAACTCACAAGGATCAAAGGTCTCCTTAGGACTCCTGAAACAATAAGGCTGAAGTTTCAGGATGGTATCCTCCACGCCGATGGATCAGCTTCTTATCAATGGATTGTTGAGGCCAGGCGACTGGTGAAATCTATTCCTGGAATTACTCATTTCGACGAAGAGAAGATCATCCATATTGAGTTGAGGGACATGGAAATAATCAGAGAAAGAATTGAAAAGCAATTCCTTCTTTTTAGGACTAACGAAGCCGAAATTGCACCCGGTCAACAGAACACAATACAGGATCTGGTTGCAAATACTAAAAGGCTCTGCAGCTTGGCCCAGGTTTTAGGCAAGAATGCCCGTATTGAAATCGTTGGGCATACAGACAATACAGGCTCAGAGGAAACAAACATGAAACTCAGCCGGGAGCGCGCACATAATGTCCTGTCCATCCTGACATCGAAAGGCTTTAAAGAAGAGAATTTTACAACTGTAGGCGTCGGTCCAAAAGAACCTTTGCTCGAAGAGGCTACCGAGATAAATAGAGAATCTATCCGCCGCGTAGATTTCAAGGTAACGCTCACCGATAAACCCAAGGAAGGGGTGGTGCGACCATGATCAAGAAAAAGATCTGCATGTTAGGTGCCTTTGCAGTGGGGAAAACCAGTCTTGTTAAGCGCTTTGTAAAGGGTATCTTTTCTGACAAATACCTGAGCAGCGTAGGTGTAAAGATAGACAAGAAGAAAGTGATAATAGAACAACAGGAAGTGGATCTTCTCCTTTGGGATATACATGGAGAGGACGAATTTCAAAAGGTGCAAAGGTCTTATTTGCGGGGGTCATCCGGCTATTTCCTGGTGGTGGACGGTGCACGCAGGGCCACCCTTAATACAGCCTTTACTCTTCAAAAGAGAACGGAAGAGACTATCGGCAAAGTTCCCTTTGTGCTGATTTTTAACAAATGGGACCTTAAGGATGAGTGGGAGATCGATGACAAGACCATGGATGATCTATCGAAAGATGGTTTGATGGTGGTCAAGACAAGCGCAAAATCAGGCCAAGGGGTGGAAGAAGCTTTTCTGACTCTTACACGTGAAATATTGGAGGCGTAGATTATCAAACTGCCCGCACCCATTCTGGACTATATTCATACCATGACCATTAAGAAACGTTCCCCTGCCTACCTCCTGGTTGAAAAAGACGGCCGCTTGATAGACTGTGGCGGGAAGCTGTCTGCCTATGGGATACAGGGCCTTGAAAAAGGGGTGCCCATAGGGAGCCAGGTCCTTTTTCTGGATAGTCTTCTTCCCTTGGATAATGATCCTCTGTTTCTTTCCTGCGTAAAGGCTGAATCCGGGCTTTCAGCAGATATCCATATCTTTCCCGGAGATAAGGGAGATTGGATCTTGCTGCTGGATGCGAGAACGGAGGAAATCCGTCGCTGCTTGCTTCAACAAAAGAGTAACGAATTGAGCCTGTTAAGGAAAAAAGTATCCAAAATCCTTGACCCATATGTTAGGAAGGGGTTTACGGAAAAACTTCTCCAGGGAGTGCTCAGCTTCCAGGAGAGTGGGGAACGCCGAGACGTAAGTATCCTTTTCGTCGATATTCGGGGATTCACCTGGTACAGCGAGGAGAATCCTCCTCAAGTAACCTTACAAACATTAAACCAATATCTTTCTACGATGACCCAGCCCATTCTTGACGAGGCCGGGCTACTTGATAGAATCATTGGAGATGCGAGTATGGCGATATTCGGTGTTCTCCCCACAACCGGGTCCTTCCCTGATCAAGCGATAAGGGCTGCTGTAAAGGTCATTAAGAATGTACACGATCTTAACAAAATACGGAAGCTGGATAACCAGCCAACATTTAACGTGGCAATCGGCATCGCTTCAGGCCCGGTAACCCTGGGGATATTCGGCAGCAAAGGCTTCAGAACATTCAGTGCTGTCGGGCAGGCTGTAAAACGGGCGGCGGATCTTGAGCGGCAGGCGCGTCCAGGCCAGATTGTTATCGATGAAAACACGTTCAAGAAGACTAAGAACTTTCAAAGCCTTTTTTCAGGAACCACCTTGAGGTTAAAGGGCATTGACAGACCAGTACAGGCATTCTCATGTGAGGTGAAATGATGAATGAACGCATGCTGGCCGATCTTTTTAATCACCTGGAGACTGTTGTCATGGAGCGCCTGGATGACGGTTCCTTTCGATTGGTCGGATGCGTCCCGAATTGGTTCAAGCGCTTTTATCCAGAAGCCGTTTCCCGGAAAGAGGGACTAAGACTGCAGGACAATTCCCCCTTTCTCGAAAACTTTTGCATTGATGCCGAATCTTTTTGGGTGGGCAAGGGTGCCGGACGCCTCAAATCAGGCACATTCATTGAAATGGATCCGTTAGGCGATGAGTATGCAATGGAGGCTTCAGCGCTTTGTTCGCGGGAGAAAAAGATTCTGCTCATTGAGTTGCTTGGGACCGCCTATGAAGACAGAAAAGCCGTGTTACAAAAGGCGAGGGAAAACGTTCTTTTCCGGGAATACCTGGAAGAGGAAGTTTGCAGGCGAACGGCAAAGATTCGCTTAAGGGAGGAGGAAATTGCGCTACGCCTGGTCTGGGCAACGGAATCCCGCGATAAAGATACGGGTGCTCACATCCGTCGGATCGGACTCTACTCTGAGGCATTGGCCAAAGCGCTCGGATGGGAACCCCAACAAGCTGATGACATTCGAATTGCAGCTTCCATGCACGATATTGGCAAGATCGGAATACCGGACAAGATTCTGAGCAAAGCAGGCAAGCTGACATCTGAAGAATTTGAAATCATGAAAAAACATACAGAGATTGGGGCCAAGATCCTGGAAGGCTCGGACATTCCCTTGCTCCAAATGGCAAAAGAGATCGCACTTGGCCACCATGAAAAATGGGATGGCTCCGGTTATCCTCGGGGACTCACTGGAAAAGCAATTCCTGAAAGCGCGCGTATAGTAGCCATTGGGGATGTGTATGACGCCCTCGTACATAGTCGCATCTACAAGCCTGCTAAACCTGAAGCCAATGCACTTGTCACAATGACTCATGGAAACGGGAAACACTTTGACCCGAAAATATTTGAGTGTTTTCTTCGAATCTTGCCAACTTTCCGTATAATCAGGCAAGAATTCCATGGGACAGAAACTATGTTATACCTCGAAAGGCCACAAATGACACTTTTTCGCCGGCCATGAACATCAATAGCCGCGTTGCTCAGGCTTGCAATAGCCAGCTATTCCGCCCCTTCGCGCCTTGCTCTTGATGCTCATGACTCACCGAGAAAAGCGCAATTTGTGACCTTCCGAGGTATAACAGTTCAGCGGGCAAGGAGAAGTGATGAATCCGCCTCTGGCGGGCCGAAGTGACGCGGTTCTTTTTGCCCGAAGTGGTGAACTCTTACAAACTATAGACTTTCACATATTAAATTTCACAAGGCCAGAGGGAGGACCCGGTATTGTAATACGCCGACGACCGATAACGCTGTGAAATTTAATATGTGAAAGTCTATATGTAGTGATTGCAAGGCGTGATAGACCAGTAGAACCTTTTTTCTGTGAGGTGAAACGATGCCTGAATTCAATCAAGCCGATCCTTTTAGTGCCCTGGATATGGTTGTGATGGAGCGCCTGGATGACGGATCCTTTCGATTGGTCGGAGACGTCCCGGATTGGTTCAAGCGCTTTTATCCAGGGGCTGTCCCCGGAGAAAAAGGATTAACCCAACTTCATGCTTTTTTACGGTTTTAGGGGCTAAATCCTATCATTTGGGAATACTGGGTCGTGTTATTTCAATAGGTTAGGTCGCCAGGAAACGGATGTAGTGTCAAAATCTGATTTTAT
>JAUVJO010000374.1 GCA_030592345.1 Deltaproteobacteria bacterium | reverse complement strand
GGGAACTTGAACACGACAATATCTCCGCGCTCGGGCTCTGAAACAGGGATGATGGTGGTGTTAAGAAATGGGAGCCTTACACCGTAGATGAACTTGTTTACGAGGATATGGTCTCCTACCAAAAGGGTCGGCTTCATCGAGCCGGATGGGATCTTAAATGCCTGCACAACAAAGGCTCGGATAAAAAGGGCTAGAACAACTGCGATAAGTATCGCTTCGGCGTATTCCCTGAAGACACTCTTTTTTGGCTCAATGGGACCATGGGATGATTTGTCCTGTTTCAAAAGTATGAGTCCTTTCCTATGGTTACATGTGGTTAAGTGGTTGAGTGAATGAAAAAGTGCCTAAAGTGCCTAAAGTGATCTAACGTGCCTAAAGTTAAGGAATTCTACCATTTTATATAGGTTCCACCATGCCATGAGCGCACCGAAAAAATGGGGGTTTGCAAACGTCACTGGCGTTGAGTTATAGATTATAGACTTTCACATATTAAATTTCACCGCGTTATCGGTCGTCGGCGTATTACAATACAGCCTCCTCCCTCTGGCCTTGTGAAATTTAATATGTAAAAGTCTATAGTTCGCCGAAGGCGCACCAAAATCCCGCCTTGGGCGGGACTCACTCTGTTACATGTAGAGACAAATCGCCCTATGCGTGACCGCATTTTCTATGCCAATCAACCAATAACGATCTTTGACCCTACACCGACGGGAGCAATTCCTGCGGTTCCCCTAAGGTGAACTTTCCTTTCTGTATCCATGTTTTCAGTGTTTCTGCAATCTCTCTTGCCCGTACCACACTCGATAGAGGAACGGTTGGCACGTCTTTGCCGTTTACATGAATCGTGCCGCTCTTGAGCTCACCGTAACTAACCGTGCCATAACTCTTGGCTATGCCGTGTGGATAGTCACGTCCGTAGTCAACAATCTGGGTAAAGATCTCATCATCTGAAATTGCAGTATATTGCACAATCTCTTCGTTTAGGATCGGAATGGGTACACCCAAGCCCACAGCCAACGAGCATCCGTAGCCTTGAATGCTAACGCCCACCAGCCACTTGGGACTCATTTTTTTCAGGTCCCCCATGACCCACAGTGTTCCCGCAGGGGTCAATGGTATCCCTTTCTTTGTCCGCTTGACTTTGGGTTTGTGCTGTGTGCCGTGCCAGGCTACAAAACCTTGCCCGCCGCCAAGAAATATCTTCGTGCCAATCCCGATAGTCCTATAGTAAGGGTCGCTCATGAGAGGGCTAAGTTGCCCAGCAGAGCAATAGTTGGCAGTTCCGACATTTGGTCTCAGGGTGCCCATGTATGTGTAAATCGTCTTGTCAGTGAAATTTATTGCACAGTTATAGTTCTGATATCCGTTCCTTGGGTTACAAAGAGTTGCCTGCGGGAGTTTTTTCAGTGTAATATCCTTTTCAATATTTCGATTAGGATAACAATCTGTTCCATAAGCCGTGGCCTTGAGATGGACCGTCTTGCCGGCCACGAGATCCTGAATCACATGGCCGCCTCCATACTTGAATTCCCCGGGGTGAACCTTATTCAGGGGGTCCTCTTCGCAGGGCTCTGTGGCTCCGATGTAGCAATCCACTGCTGCCACAGCAGCGTATGCAGGGACATTATTTAGCCACACCCTGGAGGCCTTGATCCCTGGCACTGAATGCCCAAAATTGATGAACGCCCCTGAGGAACACATGGGGGAAAAGGTTCCGGTCGTAACTACGTCAATCTGGCGAGCCGCCTCGACAGGGCCATTTTGTTTTACAATATCAATAATTTCCTCGGCTGTAACTACAACAACCTTGCCGTCCCTGATTTTTTGATTGATTTCCTGAAAGGTCTTCCGGACCTTATGGCGCTTCATCTGTTGTCTCCTTGTAGGATAAGTGCCTAAAGTGAACTAAAGTGCCTAAAGTTCGATGTCAATAGCATTGAATGTAGTTATGCGCCCACTCCCAGTTTTTTACTGCTATTTTCTGTGATAGTGCCTTTCCGCAGCCCTTAAAACTTTAGCTCGCTTTAGGCACTTTAGTTTACTTCACTTCATCCAATTTGCCTGTAATGTTGTGCTTGATCCAGGTTGGATCCCACCATTCTACCGGATTCACAAAGGTATTGTGAATCAGGATGGATAAATGTAGGTGATCCCCTGCGGCAAGGCCGGTGCTTCCCGTAGAACCGATGATGTCCCCCTTGGAGACCATCTGGCCCGTCGAGGCCTGGATGTGGCTGAGATGACCGTACATGCTAAAAAGGCCGAAACCATGATCTATAATAATGGTATTGCCATAAATACCCAGGTTTTCGGCAAATGCAACCCTTCCGTTGTTGGCGGCAGGGACTGCTGATTGAGCGAACGAGGCCAGGTCTATTCCGAGATGGACTTGATTGTCTATGGTTTTACCCTTGTGTTGGTACGTGCGATGGTCGCCAAATGCGGCCTTTCGGGCTGAGCCTGGAAGCCTGAGAAACCGGCCGGTCCAGTACAGCCTGGCGTCACTATTTTTACAAACATCTTTGATAGTTTTGAAATTTGCCTGCCGCTCACCTCTGTTCACTGCCAGGAATGCCTCAAGGGGAGATGCAGACGAGTGCCCCCCCTTGGCTAATACCTTTTCAAGTTCAGCCATTGTCCTTTTCAGAAAGCTATCAGTTACATTGATGACGTCATTTTTGAATGCCTTTGGATTGATGTAATGAGGAAACACTGTCCGCGAGGTGTTGCCAGCCAGATCTGTGGCTGTCACGTAGAGTTGTACTTCAGGGCCTTCATCATAGGGGATGGCAAAAAAGGCCAAAAAGACATTCGGATCATCAAAGTAACCGCTTGAGCCCGGGAAAAACCGGTTGGCAACGAGTACGCCGCTATTGGTAACTGGCTCAGTGATTTTGTAAAGGATCAGGCCTGCGCCGCCCTGACTGAGGTTGTGATTGCGCGTGAGCACTTCCACGTCCGGGGGCTGCGTATCAATGAGCACTTTTCGTTCTGCATAAAACCGATTCCCAGACCACCTCCTTCGATAGGAATGGTCCCAAACTGCCGTCCTCAACACTGCTTCACCGGCCCTAAGACCAAGGTCATGTACGTTGATTTCAAGAGAAACCGGTTGTTTTCGAACGGGATTTCCCGTGAAGAACCCCTCTGAAGGGAACCTTTTGTCATAGAGAACCTGTTCTCGTCCTTGTTGAAGGATTGCTATCCATACCCTTTTAAGACCGCTTTTCTGATCAGAGGCGACCCCATTGAGG
>JAUVJO010000174.1 GCA_030592345.1 Deltaproteobacteria bacterium | reverse complement strand
TGGACTGCGACGGGTACTTGGACCCACTCCAAAGCGCCAGAGAAAATAACCATGCCTGCGATGCTGTAGAAGAAAAAACGCCGCCCAACGAAGATCCAGCCAAATGCAAAAAGGGGTATATTTAGAAGAAAGTAGAGCCCAGAGACAGGCAAGGACGGGAGGAGATAATGGATTACCAAAGCCAATCCGGTCACTCCTCCGCTTACGAATCGATGGGGGATCAGGATTCCGTTGACCGCCACTGCACAAAGTACACTGCCGAGGGTGATGAGCCCCAGGTTCCAGAGCACCCTGCTCAGGAACCTTACCGCGGATTGCCCGGATCGTCGTGGCATCGTTACCGTCTCCAATTCTAGCTATTATCTGATGTATGACCCTGGTGCGAGTGAACCTTTCAGAGCCACTTTTTTCGCCTGAAGTAAACCAACATTGAAATACCTATGGCGACCATCACAAGCAAAATGACGGGATAACCCCAATGCCATTCAAGTTCTGGCATATATCTAAAATTCATTCCGTAGATACCCGCTATGAAAGTCAAGGGCATGAATATTGTGGCAATAATCGCTAATAGTTTCATGACCTCGTTCATCTTGTTGCTTGCCATTGAAAGATAAATATCAATCGTTCCCGAAAGCATGTCCCGAAACTTCTCTATTGTTTCAATGACTTGAATCGTATTATCGTAACATCACAAAAAGTCACGCTAAGCTTGAGGTTCTGACAACTAGCATCCGGGCCAGACCCGCCTTGGGCGCGATGAACATCCCCATCCAAGTCCGAAAGTAGCTGGCTGGTTAGGTATCATATGCAATGGTCCCGCCACAGGCGGGATTCAGCGGTTCTCCTTGCCCTACGTAGCAACCTATTAGCGACTATCGGGATTACCCGGACTTTTTGAGAAGTTACCTCGACAATCAGCAACTCATTGCTAAAATTGACTAATTTCTAACCGCACAGGTCGAATTTTTTCTAGCATATCGAATACTTTTGCCAGAGGAATTAGAAGTCAGAAGATAAAGCGGGCTATTTCCACCCAATCACGTCATATCCCTTTTCCCGAAGACATCGTTCAACAAAACCGCGGTATATTACGTCGGGGTCGCCGGATGTCATGGCGCCATGAACCAAGGTACCTGCCGCGCCAGCGGCAGCCCCGGCCCCGGCATGTTTCCCGACATCTCCAAAAAAAGCACCCCAGGCCGCGCCGGAAGCCGCGCCTATGGCTGCTGCGCCAGCGGTTCGCTTTGCAACCTCTTTACCCTTGTCGGTGCCAACACCGCTTTCCTCCGCCATGCGAAGGCATGCATCGATGTCTGCCTGGGCCGTTACTTCTCCTGACTCCTTCAACTGATTATTCGGGTATAAAACGGGGCGCTTGGCCGCACATCCCACCATGAAAAAGAAAAGAACCAGCGTGATGCTCATGAATCTTGCAGAAGTCATGTGATTTCCCTTTACCAGACCCTGTCAACCCAGTCGCCGTTTCTAAACCATTTGTCTTTTAAAACTTCCATGTTGCCGCCATCTTCCAGGATATTGAGAAAGTTCTCAACCCAGTTCATAAAATGGGCATCGTTGGGAGGCAGGGCAATCCCGTAGGGCTCATAGGTTAAGGTCGTTTGAATGGATATAAAGCCTGCATCCGGGTAGCGAAACAGGGCCACAACACAAATGGGATAATCAGCCACCATGGCATGGGCCTTGTCCTCCAGTACAAGCTGGATGGCCTCGTCATAATTGTTGGTCGTCGTAAGTTGCGCCTTCGGCATTACGGCCTCTACGAATGCCTGGCTGGTGGAGCCTTTCAGAGTCGTTATCCTGGTAGACGGGCTGTCCACCTCTGTGGCATCCGTGACATTGGCGATGGTTTCAGTTTTGGCCAGAAAAGCCTTGCCTGAGGCAAGATAGGGCCCGACAAAGGCAAGTCTCAAGTTTCGGGAAGGAGTGATGGTCATCCCGGAAATAACCATATCCACTGCATTCATTTCCAGCGCCGGCAACAGCTCATGAAAGGGCATGGTTTTTACCTTCAGCTTGACGCCCAGTTCTTTTGCCATGAGCCGGGCGATGTCCATTTCAAAACCGATGATTTCACCGTCCTTGGTTGCCATATTCAAAGGCGGCATGTTGCCCACTGTGCCCACCACGAGTTCTCCTCTTTTGATGATTCGAGCGAGGTGGTCCGAAAGCGCCAAGTCACCGCTTGTCGTCATGTGTGTACAGGAAGAAAACAGTAAAACAATGACGGCAAAAACAATAATTACTTTACAACTACGCATGGTTATCCCCCTTTTTAATGTTTGTTGCATGATTTGGAGCAAGTTGTCTCCATGTCCCATATTTTGGTCAAATGGTCAAGAGAACTCCCTCTTTTTCTGATGTTAATTCAGTAACCCTGAAGTCTTTTTGTTTGCCGGGCACGACAAAATGTTTTTCTACGATGGGTTTATAGCCTTGAGCTTTAATAACGAGTTCGTAACCCCCGGCGGGCAACCCAAAGAAATAGAAATATCCATTGTAGCAGAAATCAGCTTGTGAAATAAAATAATCATGATAATTGACATCTTCACCCTCAAGTGGATGGAGTATCCGACGAACCCCAGTGCCCTTCAATGTAATTGATTGTAATTTTACATAAGCAATAACGTCATCGCCACGTTCCACACAGGTTGCCGCATAGCCCGCTTCTTCCAGATAATCCACGAGCAGTTGAGCAATCTTGATCTCGTCTTCAACTATTAGAATATGTCCGGAGGTCATAATGTCTTACTATAGACTTTCACATATTAAATTTCACAAGGCCAGAGGGATGAGGCTGTATTGTAATACGCCGACGACCGATAACGCTGTGAAATTTAATATGTGAAAGTCTATACAGACAGGAGGACAACAGTTACCCTGGGGTGAAGGAGGTGAAAGTCTATAGGACGAAAGATCCGGCGACGAGCCACTGACTTTGTATGTAGAATGGTGGCATGATTGAAACGATGTTTAAGAAAAGGAGAAAAAACTATGACTTCAAGAATGTTTATCGTTTGTATGCTCATGATGTGTGTTGGCTTTGCCAGCGTCGCAACTCGATCTGAAGCTCAGGAAGAACCAGGAAAACAGTTCAGGCAGCAGAGGCAGCAGCGAATGGAGCACTTCAGACAAGACATGGAATCAGTTCTTCGGCCAGGTCAAATAGAACAACTCCAGCAGCTCAGGCAGCAGGGTGGGCAGTTTAGCCGTGATGAGTTCAGACAAGAGGTGGAATCAGTTCTTGAGCCAGGTCAAATAGAACGACTCCGGCAGCTCAGGCAGCAGAGGATGGACCAGAGGCGTATGGATGGCTTTGAGGGTCGCCCGAAAGGCCCTCCAATGGGCATGGGTGCCTTTGAGTGTAGCCCGGAAGGCCCTCCTCCGTTGGCGGAATGAAGCCGACAGCACAGATTTTCCTGAATCTTGGCCTCCTGCACTGCCAAAACGCCCCGGTGCCGAGTAGGAAAAATGTGTGTACTGCAATAAGCTGAGAAGACAGGGAGGTCTCAACATCCAGCACTGCTGTCAATTGTTGAGACCTTCCTTATATCGTTTGCTAGTCTTTGGTAAGGAATCTCTTGGGGTCTACGGTTGAATCTTGCTGTTGGTTTTGATATGAAGTTGTTATGTTTTGACCATTAAGATTTGAATACCCTGATGCATGGTACCATGTGATGAATCTTGGCCGGAGGGCTGAGAACATATTTCTATAGACTTCCAGAAAAAGATTTTGGGCTGCGTTATCGGTCGAAACCCTCGGTCAACGTACTGCCCAGTACGCCTTACTCGGATTTCTCCCTCCGGTCCCGCTTAAAGCGGGATGAAATTAGTTATCTGAAAAGCTATATTGGAACTGACTAGTGTTCTTCAGAAGATTTACGTGAGAAATGTCACCTTTTACGTCCGAATAATGGGCGATATATCACACAAACGACCGGAAAAGGTTGACGAAGCCGTCCATACGTGCCATGATACGCCGGCATGGATAGAGACATATACAAGAAATTGCGGGCATGGAAGGCTTCTTCCAGACGAAAGCCGCTTCTTCTGCAGGGTGCGAGGCAAACTGGAAAATCCTCAACCTGCCGCTCTACGCCATATCGCTGCTTCCAACGCTTTTCAACGGCCCGGCCCGCGTATCTTCCTCGCTGTTGTTGAGAAAGTAATGGTTAAGGGCCGGAAGCAAGTTGATATCTCTTGGAAAGAACGATCTGCTTTAACCTTACAGCAAAATAGACCACTGAGAAAACAAATACTGGCAGGTATAACCACCATGCAAAAGGGTTCGGAATCCCGTCTCGCAGCAAGCTGTCCGGTACCTGCATAATGTTTTTCCAGTCCCAACAGAAAGCCACAATCAGCACGAGCCCGCAGCCCAATTCAATGACCCAGTCATACCAGCGCCAGCAGATCACACAGCCTTTTTCATCGTAGTAGATGATAAGAGCCCCGGCTGTTGCCATTGTCAGGGCAATCAACACCGGTGTTATCACGGGACCAACCCACGGCAGAGGCACAAAAAAGAGAAGGTCCCACGTCATGAGGCTCTCGGGCCAACCGACCATGACCCAAAGCCAAACGTAATAGAATATGTCCCAGACACCAAACGCTATCATAAAGAAGCAAAATTTCTGCAAACGATTCTTTCCTGCCACGCAGCCCACTGCCACGAGCATGACGATAGTTGCGATCTCGCGTCCGAACTCGATCTGCATCAGGTTGTCAACAACGAGTTTTCCTCCCTCCCATTGAACGACTATGGGGAAATAGAAGGAACCCTCAAAATAGATTTCACGAAGATACACAACAACCGCACCCTCAACCCATGCAAACGCAATGGCAAAGGTGATAACCCAAATCGAGCGCCAGAACACCTTTCGTGAAGGTTTTTTGACAATACTGGTTATACTGCCGTTCAAAAAACTAATCCTCTGGATCTAGAACCCGCCCGATGAATAGAACCGTTTCTGTCTTTAGGTCTCGAATCATGAAGATAAAGGGGCGGTCGGCAGATACCTCGACGGGCTGAGTAGGCATAGCCGTGAGAGACATGACTACTGCGGTTGCCGCGGCCGCCTCTGTGCCTGCTTCGTCCACTGCGATAAATGCCTTATGTACAACGTCTGAAATGAAGAGGTCGCGCGTTCCGTCCATGCCTGAAAAATCGGCGACTTCGGGCTTAAAGGCATCTGGCATTCCCATTTTGGCAAGGATATCATTAAGGCCAAGGCCAAACTCAAACGTGAATCTAGGCATGGTCAAGCTTACGTTTGTAGAAGACAAGGCCGCCAGGATACTGTCAATCTTGCCCGCGTTTAGAGTGCTTTCAAAGGCTTTGAACCGTCCCCTATCAGGGATAAAGATCACCATGGAAAGTTCCTTGCCGTCGTAGGGAAGCTCTACGGCCTGATAGCCCCAGCCTTCAGCATATCTGAATTGCTCTACCTGGGACATCATGTTAGCGGTCACTTCGCTGCTGTCGAGCAGGTGAAAGACACCCGTCTGAGTGTTCGACTCTTCAAACGGGAAAGCCCAGGCAGCATTAAAATATATCGCATTGGTAAGCACCAGTCGCGTCAAAGACGAAATGGAGCCATGAGGCAGCAGATCCTGGATTTTTCCTTCAGTCTCGTCGCTCACCCAGTCATTGATGGTTACGCGGGATGGTTCAGGTTGGGCAGCAAAATCGAGCAACCTTAAACCCGCGCCATAGTTTTCTGCAAGCGTGTCCAGAAATTGGGCCAAAAACGTGTAGCCTGTCTGACCCCAGATGGAGTTCGCTATGTTAAGCCGGAATCCTTTCTCGTCGGACCCTTTGGCCCCCTCTCCACGCTTTGCCAGTTCAAGATCGAGCGCATTAAACGCCGGCGGCAGCCTATCCTGGCCCAGTGTGAAATCCATCGTATGCGCCATTTGTTGTTCGGTCTCACTTCTTGCCCCGGCATATGTCATCGCCAGTGCCAATGAAATACTGTAAGGCGAATAGATCAGGTTATCATCCCCTTCGCGGATGGCCTGGTACATATCAAAGGCAAAATCCGTATTTCCCGCAACCAGTTTATCCAGGTCAGATGGACTGGTTACAGGGTTCATGATCCGCTTCTTCTCGGATGTAACCAGATGCCCCTGGGATACACCCGGTGAGGGCTCATTTCCCTGGGATACACCCTGTGTGGACTCGTTGCTGTCACCGTTGCCACTGCATGCGGTCAAAGAGGCCGCAAAAAAAGCCGCCAGACACAATACAGATAGTTTTCGTGTACGTAGTCTCATAATCTCCTCCTTAGTTTTGTGGTATAGGCTTTAAGAAAAAGTTTTTTGCTGCGTTATCGGTCGAAACCCTCGGTCAACGTACGCCACTGTACGCCTCCCTCGGGTTTCTCCCTCTAGCCTTGCCAAAATTCTTTTTCTTAAAGCCTATAGTTCACGGCAGAGACGTTAAATTTGTCTATTTTTTTCGGCAGCCCGAGTATAGGGAAACCACACGTGTGTGTCAATAAGAAGGGCATCGAAACCTGCGGCAGTTTATACCTCGAAAGGTCATAAATTGCGCTTTTCTCGGTGAGTCATGAGCATCAAGAGCAAGACGCGAAGGCGCGGAATATAGACTTTCACATATTAAATTTCACAAGGCCAGAGGGAGGAGGCTGTATTGTAATACGCCGACGACCGATAACGCTGTGAAATTCAATATGTGAGAGTCTATAGCTGGCTATTGCAAGCCTGAGCAACGTGGCTATTGCTGTTCATGGCCGGCGAAAAAGTGTCATTTGTGGCCTTCCGAGGTATAGCATAGTGCCCCGAGATTCCGCTTCAAGTACAGGCTGGGTGAATTTGATCATGAAAGGGAAATGAAACAATGAGTCGGGTATTGAGCTTTACTTTGGCGCCCCTTTGTAGTAAAAAACCCATATGCTTAAAATCACCACATGGA